>JAHIOG010000494.1 GCA_018895675.1 bacterium | reverse complement strand
TTATAGCTGCATATTTGTCTAGTTGTTTGTTGCTACGGTTAGATGATTGAATACAACTCGGGCATCCATCACTACAAGGGCATCCTTTAATAAAATCTAAGGCAGCTTTAAGTAAATTTCCTATTAATTCATACCCCTTTTCAGCATACCCAATACCGCCATCATTACAATCATAAATAAATATTCTACTCTTTTCTTCATTATGAGGTGGAATTGATAAACCACCAACTACAGTCCTGTCTGCTAAGAGATACAAGGGATACAGTGCTATTATGGTGTGTTCAATTGCATGAATCCCACCGAAAAAATCCAGGTGAGCGTCTTCAATCATTTTTTTTATTCTATGAGGGAACTCAATCCAAAAAGCAACCGTTTTAAAAGATACCTCTGGCATCCCCAAGCTGTATTCATTTAGTAACGTATCGGTAAAATTATGATATTTTTTATACCCAATTACTTGTTCAATAACATCAACATGTCCTATTTTAACTATAACATCCCCTGCTTTGGATAAAATCTTTTCACTATTATAAGTATCTTTTATTAATACTTTTATCTCAAAAATAGGTTTTGTATAATATTCTGCTACTATACATTCTGCATAAATTTCTTTCTTAATATGGTCAATTTTTTTGACATGGTACTGTTCTCCATTGTACATATATATCGCATCGTTGTGCGCATTTCTAAAAGCAATTGACTTATCAATTTCTTCATCTATTTGTGTTCGTTTTTCTATGTCAAGTAGATGTATTGAATACAAATCATTAGATATATTGCGAATGGACATCCTATCATAAATTTTTGAATCTAAAGAATATATGCCCATCTCATCTTCAATTAAAAGACTTTCAGACTTAAGTTGGTCGATTAATTTTTTAAGTCCTTCTCCAAAGTATTTCTCGTCCTCTTCTTTATCTAGGGGATATTCTTGTGATGCACACATTATATGATATGCTTGAATATGGTCATTATCTAAATCGAGCACTGCTATTTCATTGTTATCTGCAAATAATTTTTCAGGGTGCCTCATATAATATTGGTCAAGAGCGTTTCTGCCTGCAACCAAGGTGATAATACTCTCTTTATTACCGCGACCCACTCTTCCTGCTCGCTGTCTTGTGCTCTGAATAGTCCCAGGATATTCATTTATTATGCACGCATCCAAACTACCAATATCGATACCAAGTTCAAGGGCATTTGTCGATAAAATACCGCGCATGCTTCCATTTAATAAGCATTCTTGGATCTTCTTACGATCAGCGTGACCATATTTAGCTTTATATGGGGAGATTATATTTACAAGACCTTTTTTTTCGAGTTTAGCTTTTGCCTCTTTATACATTCTTTCCATTGTCTGAATTGAATTTATAAATACGATAGTCTGTAGTCCTTTCTCTACAAACATTGTGAAAAGATTTAGGGACTCGGAAAAACTACCACTCCTGATATTGATGTCCTCTTTATTGATGCAATTATATGGATTCAAGAGGATGAACTTTTTGGGTTTTGTCTCAGAACCGTCCTTTATTATTTCTGTAACATTCCTGCCTATCAGCTTGGAAGAATGATCCTTCGGATTACCTATTGTAGCTGAACAGCAGATATACTGAGGATGTGTCATATAGGTGTCACATATCCGTTCAAGTCTTCGTATTATATTCGCCACATGGCTACCAAACACTCCAGTATAAGAATGGCTCTCATCGATAACCACATATTTCAGATTTGTAAAGAAGTCCTCCCATTTATCTAAATTTCTTAAAAAATTATAATGTATCATATCAGGGTTTGTAAGGATTATTCTTGATGTTCGCATGTACATAGCCTTCAATCTCTCGTCTTCTGGCGTATCGCGAATAAAAGGGATTATATCTATTCCAATAGAAAGTTTATTCCTAAAATCAATGAACTTCTTCAACTGATCATTGACAAGGGCGTTAAGTGGGGAAATATAAAGTGCAGTCGCTTTTGAGTTAGTCATCAAAGTCTCAAATATCGGAATCATATACGCCATAGATTTCCCACTGGCTGTACTTGTGACAATTACAATATCCTCTCCTTTCCTTAAATGCTCAATAGCCAGTGCCTGATGAAGGTATAGTTTTTCTATTCCCATATTTAATAATGCATCTCTGACATTTTGTTTCAATGCAATTGGTTTATATTCGGGTTGCTTCAAAGGAATATCTTTAACATACACAATCTTTTTCTCATAGCTTCCGATTGATTTAATCTCCTGAAGAATTTTTGATATGATCATTATTTTTCCCTAATTGTGATTCTTAAAATATAACCGGTTATTTATATCAATTTGGATAGCAGGGCGAAAGTAATTCTAAAAGAGAATTGAACTTACTTCTGTTTCTTTTTGGGCGCCGATTTTTTGCATTTTGAAAAGAGCCCGGTTTATCTATCACCTTGTGGTAGCATGAAAGCCTATCGTTTTCAGTCACAACGGTATACCCCGTACAAATGTTACGAGGCCTGTATATAGCGGTTTTTTCATATAGGAGTATAAACAAATATCTCCCATTATCATTAGGGTGCAGGGCTTCAACTTGGGGCGACTATTAAGGTGCGCTGCAAGCCTTACCCACATGGCTTACCATTTCCTCCGAAGTCACCTGC
>JAHIOG010000493.1 GCA_018895675.1 bacterium | reverse complement strand
TCGCAATTTTTAAGAACTGGCAGAACCGGATTTTCGACACCAATCATCAATCTCCAATCAGCATACCTGCTGATTAGAATTTCAGATATATTCCGAAAATGTAGGGTTGGAAATGAATGCCAAATCGTAGCCAGTCCGCAAACGCATAAATGAATCCGATATCGAAGTGAATAGGGGAGACGTATGGTTTGTCCGGTTTGTCTGTGGATAAGTCTTCAGCAAAATTTCCAAAGATTCCACCTCCTCTATTCCACCACTCCACATAATAAGGATCGTAGAATATTTCATAATTCAGGATCAGGTTTTTTCGAATATCGACGGCGCCGGCGTAATAGGCTTTATACATCAGTTCTTTTTTATCGGGATGTTTACCGACAATAGCGCCAAAGGTGTGGGAAATCCTGCCGGTGTTACCCCTTCGTGCTTTTGAGAATGTGTACGCCGCGAATACTTCGTAGAATTCTTGCGGATCCGGTGAATCGATATTAACCCAGTCATACTCAAGTTCGTTAGATTCCGTATTATACCGGTGGTTGACATCTTCAATATCAATCTTACTGCCGATTTTGTGGTAGCCGCCGTAATAGACCGGAATTGTTTCCTCGGATGATACCCATTTCAGATTCCACCCGGTGGAATCGGTATTTTCGTAATGACCTTTATCGAATTGATAGGTTTTTTCGATCCATTCAAATTTATCGGGATTAGTGCGGGTGTGGAAATGACCGCCGATCGAAAAGGCATGTTCCCGTTCCAGCGTACCAAAGCGAAATAGTTGAAGTTTTGGGCGTATGTTTAAATTTCCCAGTATATATCCCGACCATTTTGAGGTTACCTGGAACCGGTCCGTAAATCCGAAGCCCCACGACAGACCACTGATATACAGCACGCCTTTATCAAGCGTATAACCGGTGGGATCGTAAAAGACATCAATCTGACGTTCGTTTCCCAGAGCGAATTTTTCCTTTATCTCGGATATTTTGTCGGATTTACCTTTCAATCCGTATTCGATTTTTGCAATATCCGAATTTGCGATGGTCAGCACTCCGTAGTCAGTCAACAAGTCGGTAGTCGTTCCGGTTTTTGCTAATATTTTGCCTTTCAGTTTGTCACCGGATTGGAGCTCTAATGACACAATTTCTTCCAGAATGTCGTCTTTATGCACGATGAGTATGCCGTATTTGGTTTGGATAGAAATTTCACCGGTCTGGGCATCGGTTTTGATAACCTTTCCCGTTAATTTTTCCCCGCTTTTCAAATAAATAGTTTGATCGTCGGAAGATGGTGAGTTCGCCAAAAGACCAAGTGATGTTAAAAATATGAGACAGATGAATGATAACTGTGAAATTTTCATATTTGCCTCCGTTGTGTTAAAGTTAAATATATTAATTAATGAAGGTCCAATCAATACCAAAAATCTTCAGGCGGTTTCTGGTGGGCATTCCGGGAAATGATGAGAAGATTCGTCCTTCTGCATTGTAAATCGTATAAAAAATGTGAAAATCAGCGATATAAGCGCCGATGGTTGCGCTGGCGGTCAGTCGTTCATTAGTGTAGTACGATTGCTCGCTGGTGGCATTTGTGCGCAGCTGTTCGAACCAGATGACTGAGTTTGGACTTGTCTGATAGAAAATATCACCGGTAAGGTAGAGATGCAGGTTCTGATGGAACAGGAAAATTTCCTGGTATAATCGTGACCAGCCCTGAACGGAAACCGTAGATTCGTCTTCTGTCGAAGGAGATATAATCGCCCGCACTTTAATGTACATTTTCCAGGGAAATTGGAGTTTGAATTCTTCCGTAAGATAGGCTGAATTGATAGTCTTTTTGTTGAATGAAAAACTCGTGTCGTTAATTGCATTTTTGTGTGGAATCATTAAGTGGGCATAAGTATGATTTATCCGAGAATTCAAATAACTTGCTCCATGTTCGTATCGCAGGATCAACGACTGCTGCAACGATGAGAAACCCTCTTTCTCAGGTTTATTCGAAGAAACACCCCCGATATTGGTATAAAAACTCAACGGGTACACCGTGTAATCGAGCTTGGACTGAATACCAATATTGAACCGATTTGACAGCGGCAGTGTGCCTGAAATTCCTGCGGTTGGATTGAGATTCACCGAGCCGATTGTTATTGAATAATTCAGCCGGTTTCGTTGTTTTGTATAGTTGATGTGCTGTTTGAAAAGAATTCGATTTTTATGAGTGCCATGTCTTAGATAAATATTTTCAGCAATTGGCGTCGCCGAAAGTGTCAGATTACTCAAAGGTCGATGAATCTCCTTTTTAAAGACGCCGGAAAGTTGATAGCCTTCAGCCGTAAATTTATACAACGATTCATCATGTGAAACATGGTACAGATAATTGGTCATCTGTACACCTGCCTTAACCAATCCTGATGAATCTGATCGTGTCCCGGTTACATAGAAATTTGTACGATATTCTTTCAACCTGCCGGCATGTGTTCGGTTCAGGTATGTTTCGTTATTTGTTGTATCGAGAATTATTGGGTTGCTTAATCCGGGTGTGAATTTTTGATAACTGGTTCCAAGATCGATCAGCCACGTATCGGTATACTTTCTTACATCAAGGAAATAATTTTGAGTGATACTTTCGCTTAGCATACCGATGTCCGGTCCAAATAAACCATAACCACCGTCATATGCAAGATTCTCTCCGATGAATCGCCAGGAGATATTTTCAGAGATATTGCCGGACACCATGAGACCGAAATTGATAAATCCGTAATCTCCGCGATAGTAGTCAAACCGGGAGAGATTCATACCGGAATCGGCAAAAACCGGCGTCAATGAAATACTGTTTAATGATGAAGAGATATTAACTTTTTGCAGACGGTTGTTCATCCATGAAAAGGGGGTCATTCCATAGAGCGGATCGCCAAGCGGAAATCCGTTGTACGTTATTGAAAGACAATATCCGGGTAGTCCGTAATTGGATAAGTTTCCCTGCAAACCCCACTCTTCAACCGGTGAAATTATAAGGCTGCTCTCATCTTGTAATTGTTCAACAATGTTGATATATCGATAAGAATTTGAGTCAGGTTCATCGGCGAATGATATAAAAACGCCAATAAATAATGATGTAATGATCAAAATTCGATGCAACATAATCAGTCTTGATTATTTAATGTAACAGGCTTGAATTCCCGAAAAAATGGTATGGCGCGATATACCTGTTGGGCCGCAACGGGAACGAGCAGGATAAATACAAGAGTATTACCGACAAGATGAACGATACTGAATGCCAGTCCGGCAACGATTGTCGCAATGACTACCTCCATTGTGAATCCTGCCGAAAGTGGCCACGCCGTGGATACGATTATATCATAGAACAGGGTTAAAACAAACCCGATGATACCTATAATAAGTACGTTCAGAAAGGATATCTTCCAGTTCAAAATATATCGGCGCAGCAATCCGCCGCAAAGGCTGACTAACGCCATTGCAATTAGCTGGGCAATTAGCATGGGAGGGAAGAGCAGACCCGATCCCATCGGATTCAGCGCTGAAAATAAAAATTCACCGGTTACGCCGATGGTTACGCCCCGCTTAATCCCCATTAATACTCCTGATAAAAAAATCATGGCGGTAATCAGTTCAACGTTGGGTACAAATGCAAGGGCGTATCCGACGCCAAGAATAAGGGCGATGAATATTCCGCTAAAAGCAATTCGGCGAGTCTTTTGATGTATCATATAACAGGTTCCGGTTTTAAAATATTTCCAGCGCTATTTTACTAAATTTAGATGAAATAACGAATAAAAGGTTTGAGTACTGAGTATTATCTGAAGTTACCCCGAAATTTTAGCGCTGTACCTAATATTATGTCGAGATGATATAACCTCCCCTTTCATCCTCCGGCAGCTGCCGGAAGGGGAAAGAGGGGAGGTCGATTGGAATCTTCATGAAATAAGGCTTTTTCTATCTCAACTTTCTTTTCTGGCTACGGGGTTGTTCCATAGGAAGTCCTTCGGACCGCTCCGTAGCCAATTGTTGCGGAGCACCTGCCCGACATGTATGCCGATAGTCAGTCAGGCGGGCAGTCCCGGAACGAGCATAAATAGAACGAATTACTCGTCACCTTTATAAAGTGGTCGGTGGAAGTAGTTCTTTTTTGACGTCCAATCGCCTTCGGTTTTATCCGATTCGATTTCCCGTTTCATCTGGTTGATCCGTGTGTCGATTTCGTCTATATAATAAACCACCAATGCTTCGAGGAACATCGGCTCTTTCGGCGATTGCCACTCCAGTTTCCCCTGGTGCGAAAGGATCATATGTTCCATTTTCAGTTTGAGGATCTCCGGGAAATCATCGATTTTTGATATAGCTTTTAATAAAATGTCTCTGCCCAGTACGATATGTCCGACAAAATTGCCGCTATCGGTATAAGTCGTTGCCAGATCGGGTTCCAACTCTATCAGCTTACCAATATCGTGCAGTAAAATTCCACTGATAACGAGATCGCGATCCAATTCAGTATAATTCCGACAAATACTATCGGCAATGTTAAGCATTGAGTGAATATGCTCAAGCAGACCGCCTCGAACGGCATGATGTAAGATCATGGAAGCCGGGTGGGTTTTAATTGTTTCTTTGTGTTCGCCGTAAATATCCAGGACAATACACTTGATGTTCCGGTTTTCTATCGATTGAATTGCGCTTTGAATTTCGTCCCACATTTTTTCAATATCTTTTTCAGTTGTGGGAATCAGATCGGCGTAATCGAATCCGAAGTCTTTATCCTGATCCGGAATTACCCGGCGGATGGAATCGATCTTCAATTGCAGTTCATTATTATGTGACGTGACATAAGCTTTTACAGCGACGGGATCGCCTTTTTCGAATTTGTTGGAAAATTCACCGACCTTATCCCAGATCTTGGCATTGATTGATCCGGTTTTATCCATCAATGTCAGATCGAGATATTCCTTATCGGCTTTTGTCATGCGCAGGTCTTTGGAAAACACGGCAAAGAACCCGGATACGGGCATATTTTCCTGAAAATCTTTGATAAATTTCCGTTCCATTTTTCCCTCAATGTTTAACGCTCTAATAATAGGGAAATTCTGTAAAATAATCTATGAATTTATACAAGTTATTTTACTGTTTGTAAAACAGATGGCTCAGCTGGACAGTTACCATTATTCTCGTAAATTAATTACAAACCTTAACAATTAACAAAAGTACGTTAATTAACAATATTCTGTAACCTCATGTTAAATATTAATAAAGTTTTACTATTGTAATGCAGTATTAAATTTG
>JAHIOG010000492.1 GCA_018895675.1 bacterium | reverse complement strand
TTAGAAAAAGAGTTTGGTCTACTGCCAGGCTATCACTTAACAGGTTGATTATTTTGTCATCTTTGGCTTCGGTCTGTAACAGATCGCCCAAAATCATGCGAAATGATTTGGCATTGTTAATTTCGTCAGAGAGTTTTGCAATGGCGCAGGCAGAAAAATAACCGGTTACAATATCAACCCGGCCGGTTTCAACATAGTTTGATAATAGGTCAAAAACTCTAAAATGGCGATTTTCGTTTGATCTTGTCTTATTGTCGAGAAGCATATTTTATCCTTTTAAATAAATATGTTGAGACTCGTTGGGATGCGTCGTCGGGACGTTCGTGCAGAACGTGCACAAAACTGGATGTTGTCTTTTCCCTCACACTTTTCATGATAAACAAGCGCCATCTCTTTATTTTTCGGAATCAGCTCGTGGTATTTGACGAGCAAATGATGGTTTTGAACGAACGATTTGCCTTTAAACTGAATCTGCGCCATAGCCTGTCTCCATTTTTTAGATCTATCCCTATTTACAAAAAATCAGATCAAATGCCAAATTAATGAGGCATTCGTTGTGGGTGTTTTTTGGGTTTCTCATCTCGTTCTTTCATTTGGCACTCATGCCCTTGTTCTGCGATTGCTTATATTTACCATTGAGTTTTTTCGATCCAATATTCAAACTTTGAACATCACCCATAGGCTGTAAAGGGAAAACCATCTTTTTCCGGCATTTCACTATAAATTCTTCCGTTTAGCAGCCGTCCGGTCTTCTTTTTGTTTACACCGCCCCATTGTTTAAAAAAGAAAGGAACGTCTGCCTTACGGCATTGTTGGTGAATATCAAGCACCCATTTTTCATCCATTAGTCGGGCTCCGGGGCCGCTTTCGCCCCCGACAATGACCCAGTCGATGCAGGACAAATCCATATTAGGCAAAGGCCCTAAAAGCGGCTCCAAAGACAAGAATCGTACTGCCGCACGGACATTACGAAGATAGTCGATGCGCTTTACACAGGAAATATTTTCGACAGTCACACCCATCCAAACGTTATCTGGCCAGTTCAACGAAGACGCGAGTTCAGAAAGGCGTTCAGCCCGTTTAGTCAAAATCTGAAATGTGTGCCAATGCGCTTGCTCCATGATGTCGAATACTTTACGTATAAAGCTTAGCGGAATGTCCTTATGGAAGAGATCACTCATTGAATTAACAAAAATTGTCTGCGGTTTTTTCCACTTAAGGGGTAGATTAAGAGCCTGTGGATGCAGGGTGACTTTGAAGCCGTTAACGTAATTCATCTGCCCCATCGCCTTTAAACGCCGTGCCATGCGTTCGGCATAGCAATGGGAGCACCCTTCGCTGATTTTAGTGCAGCCTGTGACCGGATTCCACGTCGATTCTGTCCACTCTATCGATGATTTCACGCCCATTTTTTGCCCTCATAGCTCGGGAAAAGTCGCCTTGACGGAATCCGCAAAGGTGCCTTTTCTATGGCTGCTGGCTGTGATTTTCCCTTCTTCTTCAAGTTCCCAAAGAACGCTTTTGTAGTTTTTCTTGATGTAAGGCGTATCAACGTTGTGTTGTTCGTAGATTTCACGCATGGCAAGAGTCTGTCCGGCAAACTCCTTAGGCAACATCCCTTTCAAAACGTGAAGGGGACGGGATAACTGGAACAGGAGGCTTTGTTTGGGCAGAAAGTCTGCCGGGTTATATTCAAAAGACGGAACTCCTTGTATTTGACTCGAACTTTCGCGAGCCATAATATCCTTCATGATTTCATATCCACGGAAGTTTTTACTGACAAAAATTAGATGGTGGCTTGTTCGGCGACCAAGTGCATCCTTAAACGTAAACGGAAGGGTATAACGGCTTCCATAAGATTTTATTGACTGGCACAATTCTTCAATAATTATTAATTCACGTTCAGGAGGCGAAAGCTCTTTAAGCTTGGGCCTCAATGCATCTACGCGCTCCTCTCCGAATAAAACATCCATATGTTCTTTAACTATAGGATTGCTTAAGCCCATGTTTATGCGATTATAATTGAAGAAAAAAATGCAGTCGCATCCCCAATCCTTCAAAACAGAATTAACAAGACGAAGTGACATCCCTTTGTACCCCCAAGGGTCAACGAAAAATAGAGTCGGAATGAGGTTCATTTCCTCAAACATCTTGACAATTTTTTCTCCGACTTCCTCATTTTCCACCCGAGGTTTATATTTTAGTGTTTCGACCCCAGGAATGTCATTAATTGTTTTTTCAAGAGATCGAGAATTCTCTTCGTCCTTGTCATTAAACAGGGTCACAAGGCGGTCACGGATATCTGGCTTTTCGATGGCATTTTTCAGGATTTTGACCGGCCTGGACTGTGTTCCATCTGCATAACGCCCAGGACCTGCGAATAAATCAATGTGGGTAATTTTTCCGGAAGAACGCCCTGGATAGCGTTTTTGTGTGGAAATAATCACATTCGCCCAAACATCAAAGTATTTAGAAACGATGGTCGCCTTGACAAGCGATTGTTCAGTTTGCTCGTTAAAGAAACTGTTTTTTGACATATTTTATCCCTGTTTATTGTGGTACTTTCTCGACTGCTATTGCTGAAACGCCGAACAACCAGCATGAGGGCCCGAATGGAGCGCTAACGGAATTCCCTTCCCTCACCAGCGATTTATCAGCCCCAGTTTATCACAATCATGGGGATATTTTAATATCAAAACTATACAAGTTTTTAAACTGAATTCTCAGTGTTTTTCCCTCATTAACGGCTGCCTTACAGGTCTTTTCAAGGTGTTTCGGATACAGCTTTTTTCCATGATATCCAGCGGCTCAAAGGGCCTTTTCCAGACTGATTGCTTTTTGCTCAACTTCTATCTCGGAAGCGCCCTCCACTTCGACGGATTTGAGCCTCGCTTTCCAGGCCGAGACCAGTTGTGGTGAAAGATGCGGGTCATATCTATAGAAATATTTCGCTAAATTGATTCCATAACCTACTTTATCCTTGCCCCGATTCCCAAAAGAACATCGATAGATTAATCAAAAACGTCGATAGATTT
>JAHIOG010000491.1 GCA_018895675.1 bacterium | reverse complement strand
CCTCGTCTTTTATCACCGGATTCTTAAATGTCATGTGCTTGTAGAATTAAAACTTGCTGAATTTAGCCATGAAAATATTGGACAACTGAATACCTATGTCAGCTGGTACAAGAAAAACATGATGATCGAAGGTGATAATCCGCCTATCGGAATCTTGCTTTGCACAGACAAAGACCATGCGTTGGTGGAATACGCCTTAGCCGGGATGGATGGTAATCTTTTTATTTCCAAGTATCAGCTTGAACTGCCAAAGAAAGAAGAGATGCAAAAGTTCATTGAAGAAAAACTGCGGGAGACCAACTATGGCGATTTTTCTGAGTGAAAAACAGGTACAAGAGGGTTGGCAGGTTGTTAAGTTTGGTGAGATTGCCAGGGAAGCCAAGCGGTCAACCAAGACTGCACTCAAAGATGGGCTGAAATTTTATGTTGGTTTGGAACATCTCGACCCGCAATCACTTCGCATTCAACGAAAAGGTGTCATTTCCGAAGACAATCCAAGTTTTACCCGTTTGTTCAAACCGGGACAAATTCTGTTTGGTAAACGACGTTGTTATCAGAAAAAAGCTGCAATAGCTGATTTTGAAGGCATATGTTCGGGCGATATCATTGTGATGGAAGCCATTCCCGGAAAAGTCATACCTAAGTTGTTGCCATTTATTGTGCAGTCAGACATGTTTTTTGATTGGGCGGAAAAGACCTCATCAGGTTCACTTTCTCCAAGAACCAAATGGAAAGCCTTGGCCGAATTAAAATTTCCACTGCCTCCGCTTGAGCGCCAGAAAGAGATTCTCGAAGTGCTGGAGAAGGTGGAGGTAAGTGTCGGTCTATTGAATGATTTGATAGCATCAGGGAATCAATTAATCGAAAGCATCGTATTTGATCAGTTTAAAGCTAACTCAGAACAATTAAGTCTTACAGATTTATGTGCTGAGCAAAGAGAATTATTACAACCTCCTTTTGATAAATCACAAAAATATGTTGGATTCGAACATATTAATCCTGTTTCAATCCACCTGACATCTCATGGTAAAATTGATAGTGTTATAAGCGCAAAAGCAAAATTCAACAAAGGTAACATTTTGTATGGAAAGATAAGACCATATTTGCGAAAAGCTGCAATAGCACCCGAGGGTGGCTTATGTTCATCTGATTTAATCGTAATTGAAGTGAATTCAAATATTTCTTCTGTTGTAGTTGCGACAATTTTAACAAGCTCTTACTTCTCTCGAATTGCAATGAATAGTGCAAAAGGCACGAAAATGCCAAGGGCTGACTGGTGTGTTTTGCAAACAACTAAAATTCCTAAAATATTTATGGATAAATCGGCCATCTTCTGTAAATTATTCGAATCGGTATTTTTCCAAAGAAAAATATTTGAGAAGAAAATTAAACAACTATCACGAATAAGAAATAGTATTGTTACTGGTGCAGGGGGTGTCAAATAAGCATTAACGATATAGGCACCATCGAAAATTTGTTTCTATATTACTTTGTAGGATGATTTTTTGATTTAATATTAGTTGGAGGTTATTAATGAGTACACCAAAGTGGTGGGATGAATACGAAATTAAAGCCAGATATATACCAACTTTTTTGTCAGTTGTACCACTGGTTCATTTTTTAATTTTGTTCTTGGGTGAAGCATTCTGGAAAGAGCTAATTGGCAATATTAGCTGGATGCTGGTTGTTGCAAATTTAGGGCTTTCTTTATTGGTTATGCTCGCATTTGTTCAAATCCAATGCGGTTTTGCAAAACATTGGGTGGAAGAGTCAGTTTTTGGTAAGGGAGGTGAACGATTCCCCACAACAGATATGCTTCTATTAAATGGTGGATTAATTTCCTTTGAGAGAAAAGAGCAACTACGGAGTAAAATTACCGATCAGTTTAGGTCTACATTTTTATCAACAGAGGAAGAAAATGATAAGCCTGACAATGCAAGGTTACAGGCTCGTGAGGCAGTGGGGCAAGTGAGAAATGCTGTTGGCAAGGGTACCATGACTTTTCATTACAATATCCGGTATGGCTTTTTTCGAAATCTGATAGGGGGTGTTATTTGGAGTATAATTGGTTCTATTGGTAGTTCTATTATCTATGGACTGAGCAATAACTGGAAAACTATGAGTCTATTTATCATCTTTTTCTTAATTCACATAGCCATGCTTCTTTTGAAGAAATCAATCCTTGAGAAATTTGCATTTATTTATGCAGACACACTTTTTAATGAATACTTGATTAAAAACAAAGGAGATAAATAATGGCCAATTCAACAATTACTTTTTTTCCTGTAGGTGAAAAAAACGGGGGAATGATTCTTATCAAGCTAAACGATTCATTCAATACAACAATTATGATCGACTGTTCAATTGGAGACGAATCAATTGGTGATCACTGTGATGTCAATGAAGAACTTAGATACCGATTGCCGACAGAATCGAATAAGCGTCCATATGTAGATGCTTTCATTTTAACTCATAGGCATGAGGATCACCTTAAAGGATTTCAAAAGCATTTTCACTTGGGGCCTCTTGCAGACTACAAAGATGATGACGATGAATTAAAGATTGTCATTAAAGAGCTATGGAGCAGCCATAACTTTTGGAAGCCATCCTCTATTAACTATAAATTATGTGATAATGCAAAAGAGTTTAATAAGGAAATGAAGCGCCGTGTAAAATTATTTGAAGATAAAAAAGAGATTCAGGGTGTAGGTGATCGTGCGATAATTATTGGGAGAGACCCTGATGGTAGAACAAATAACCTTGAAAATATTAATTATAATATCGGAGATACTTTTACAAAAATTAATAACCTAAATATTTCATCAAAGTTTAGCGGGTACATTCTTAGCCCTATAGAGCAACAAGAGGACGAAGAAGATGAATGTTTTACCGACATGAATCGTCAGAGTGTCGTGTTTCAATTAACCGTTAAACAAGGTAAATATGAAAATAAACTTTTTATGGCTGCTGATGCAGAATGTCTTGTTTGGGAAACTCTTTGGAATAAACATAAAAATAATGATAAAAAATTGGAATATGATATTCTTTTAGCACCACACCACTGTTCTTGGCACTCGTTATCTTATGATAGTCAAACGAATGATGATGATCCTCAACTATGTGAAAATGCGAAGAAAGCACTAAGCCAGAGTAAAGAAGGTGCTTTTATTGTTTCACAGAGCAAAGTTATAAAAGATGCTGATCAAGATCCACCGAGTGAAGCAGCTAAAGATGAGTATGTTGATGTTGTTGGAGAAGATCAGTTTATTTGTACAAATGAGCACCCCGATGAAAATAAGCCAGAACCTCTTGAATTTAATCTGACTGGAGATGGACCTCAGAAAAAAGGTGTAAAGGAAAAATCAAAGCTTTCCGTTGCGGCTTTATCATCAACCAAAGAAGCATATCCTCATGGATAATTTTTGGGTAGAAAAAGCTCAGAAGTATATCCAAGATCATAATGCTTTTAAGGGCGTATCAATTATTAGTTATTCTGAAACGCCTGAAAATGCGATTATCTCGGCAACAGTCTCTATTGGCTTGCCTAGCAAATTTATCAAGGAAGGAATAACTGATATTGGAGTGAAAAGCATTGAAGAAGTTCGATTTGTTTTTCCGGATCAGTTTCCATTAAAAGCTCCAAAAATCCTTTTACGAAATGACTTTCCAAGATGTTTCCCTCATATAAATCCATTAAAGTTCGATGTAAATCCATGTATTTGCGATGGGGACCTCTCAGAACTTTTACAACAATCTGAATGGATGAATGGTATTTTGAATCAATTGGTTGATTGGCTTGAGAAAGCTGCTTCAAATGAGTTGCTGAATTACGATCAAGGATGGGAGCCAATGAGAAACGATCATTGCTCTGGATTTATGCTTTATGATCTTAACGAAGTAATTACTGCTTATAATAGTAAAAACAGTTTATGTTTAACTAAAGAGATTTATTTTGAAGAGCGCAAGGGTATTATTGTAACAGATGCTCTTTGTGATTCTAAAAAAAAGAAAACAGCTCATGCAGTATACTGCATGAGTCCCTTCATTATTAAAACTTATATTCCAAATTCGATTACAACTTTGTCTAATCTTTATCGATATGCAAGCTCTATAGAAATCAGTGACCTTAAAGAACATGTGGAGGAAATTGATTTAGAACATCTAAATGAGGATAAATTATTTGTGGTTCTGTCTGTCAAAAGACCGGTTAAACTTATTGGTTCTGATTGTAATATTGAGTTTCTAAATTTTGTGATTCATAAATCTAAGCCAAGAAAAAAAAACAAAAAACGTGTTCTTCCTGATTGTAAAGCTGGAATGCTGTCACATATAGAGGAATTATCGCCTGCTTTATTAAAACGACTTTCTGGAACGGAAACAAAACTCAATGAGACACAAAAAATTGCATTAGTAGGTTGTGGTAGCCTTGGTTCAAAAATTGGAATGAATTTAGCTCGCAATGGGAATGGGCCATTTTTATGTATTGATGATGATATCTTTATGCCCCATAATAATGCCCGTCATGCACTGACCCTTACATGGGCACAAAATAAGGCAGAACTTTTATCATTATCTATGTTTAACACTAGTAAGGTTTTGGCCGAAGCAGTTAAAGGGTCCGCATTTAGTGCAGATTTTAGCAACTCCAGATTAATAATTGATACCACTGCGTCCTTAGCAGTAAAGCATTTTTTGATGGATCAACAGAATCTTCCTCCAATTATTTCAGGTGGGTTATTTGGACAGGGCCGCTGTGGAATTTTATTCATAGAAAATAATTTAAAGACAAGTCGATTGACAGATCTTTGGGCTTATTTATATCATTATTCCTTAGAAAAAAATTATATACATGACGTGTTGTTTACATCTCAGAGAAACCAGGCTCAAATTGGGCAATCTTGTAGTTCTCAAACGCTAATTGTAGATGATGCTCGAATCTCTCTTATGGCAGCAATAATGAGTTTAAAAATCCAACAGATAGTTGAGAAAGGTCTCCCTAAAAATGGCGAGATTATGCTTTCTAAATATGATGATAATTATTCCTTGATCACTGAGATATTATCAGTGCCAGATAGTGTACCTGTTCCGTCTCCCAAAAAACGAGACTGGCAAGTCTTTCTTTTTGAAACAGTAATTGAGCAGATGAAAGAAAGCATGTCTAAAAAAAGTCCGAATGAAACAGGTGGTGTTTTATTGGGAACTGTATTTTTACATGCAAAATCGGTTGTGGTTACTGCTATTTTACCAGCCCCACCTGATAGTATTGAAAAACCTTATCTTTTTGTGTTGGGTACAGAGGGGTTGGAGGAGCAGATAAAAAGTATAGAGAAAAAAACTAATGGGAAAGTTACATATTTAGGGACTTGGCATAGTCACCCTCACGGAGGTAATGCATCGGATACAGATGACAATACCTATAATAAGTTGCTATTTGTGAGGAACTACGAACCAACTGTTTGTCTTATTGTTACTCCACAGGACGTACTTCAAGTATGAATATTTTTAGGATAAAGGCGTGTTTTTAGTCGTATTATGAGGATGAATTTATGACCTTCAATGAACAAAACACCATCGAAAACGCTCTTCGGGATCACCTGATTGGAAGGATGAAGGATGAAGGCAGAAGGATAAATGAAGTCTTTGAAGAATCTGCGCCCTATGGCACGTCTTTTTTCCCACCATGGAAGTTTGTGCATGGT
>JAHIOG010000490.1 GCA_018895675.1 bacterium | reverse complement strand
TCTTCCCGGCAGTGAATCCAGTTTCCTGGCTTCGACCGCTGAAACGATTTTAACGGGTTCGCCTTTAGCGGGTATATAATAAAACCAGCGTCGCGTCGTAAATTTAGTAAAATCCAATCCTAAAATATGGTATGCCATGGCGTCCCGGTGATGAAAATCATAAAACAACCAGCCGTCAATTCCCTGCTCGGTAATCGCTTGTTGAATCCGGTTTAAGTTCATTTAGTCCTCCTACTAATTATTTGTTTAAATTTCATATGTTTTAGTGTTATTTGAGAAAAGATATTTGAAAGGGCTTAGGAACAGGACATCATTTTTTTAGGTCTCCTGTTATTTTATAATGCTTGTCAGTTCTTTAAACTTTGGATGTAAGGAAGTATGAATCAATTCGAACAACGCCATTTCAACGCTGCGAAGCTGCACACCCATACTTTCCAATATACGAATTGTCAGACGCTTATCATCAACGTTCCGGCTGGAAACGGCGTCAGTTAACAGAAATACGTCATGTCTAAGATCGAGAAGATCACGACAGGTCTGATAAACACAAACATGGGCTTCAATCCCGCATACAATAACTTGTTTTCTTTTAATTCGTTTTAACTCATCTAAGAAAGAATCATCCCCGCAGCAGGAAAATGCACGTTTCTCAATAAGGTTAAAAGTTGTGATAATCTCGCTTATTTCGGGCAATGTCGGCCCAAGCCCTTTGCGGTACTGTTCAGTCACAATCAAAGGCAGCCCGAGTAGTTGAAAACCCTTTACAGCCTTTACCAGATTTGTTAATAATTGGTCTTTCCCGTTCATCGCCGGAAATAACCGCGATTGAACATCGATTAAAACAAGGACAGATCGATCAGTTGATAATTTCATTGCTCGACTCTTTCAATTAATTCTTTTTCATTTTTCTCAATGAACATTTTATACTGAACCCGTTTGAAATACAGGAAATAGAGTATACAAATAATGATGAAGAGTAGAAAAAGATTGATTTTTGCGCTTCGTTTAGGTTTCAAATTTTTTTACGATCATTTATTATACAATTGCCACATGCCTTAAGAATATGAATCCTTTTTTGCATAATATCAATAAAAATATCCGAAAACAATTCATGGAAATGGTTTGCTATTCAGCCATCATTTCATAATTTTCAATGCGGAAATAACTACATGGAGTAAAAATGTTTAGACCTGCCCTGAATCAGTTAAAAAGAGTGTCATTGACAGCATGGATTTTTACCGGAATTATTCTTGGTATTCTATCGGGTATCATGCTTGGAGAAACCATTATTCCGGTGGCGACGATTATTGGAGATTTATTCCTCAGTCTGTTAAAAATGGTTATCATACCGTTAATATTCACATCGATCACTTCCGGAGTGCTTGGAATCGGAACGTCAAAAAATCTCGGTAGACTTGGTTTAAAAACAATGGCATATTATGTGGCATCCAGTCTTATTGCCATTTTAACCGGTCTTTTATTAGTAAATGTAATAAAGCCCGGAGTCGGCGCTGAACTCGGTCTTACTGCGGATGTAAGCACTTCCGATATTACTGCGGGCAGCTTAGGCGATATTTTATACAGAATAGTGCCGGATAATCCAATATCCTCGATGGCAAATGGCGAAATCCTGCCAATCATTTTTTTCTGCATCATTTTAGGGGTCTTTATATCCAAATTAAATGATCGTCACCTAATGTTGATGACCGATTTTTTCAATGCAGGATTTGAGGTAATGATGAGTATAACTCATTTTATCATCTGGTTTGCTCCATTAGGCGTCTTCGGGCTGATTGCAAAAATAACCGCAACAACCGGGTTAGAGGTATTTCGCTCCCTTGGAATGTATTTTATAACAGTTCTGACGGGACTACTGATACATTATTTAATCAGTTTACCATTGTTTGTTATTATCCTTTCCAAAGAGAATCCAATCAGGCACATGAAAAACATGAGTATCGCACTATTAACTGCCTTTACCACGTCTTCTTCATCCGCAACTCTTCCCCTTACTCTGGAATGCGCTGAAAAGAATGCGGGAATTTCCAATAAAATATCCAGCTTTGTGCTGCCGCTCGGCGCCACGGTAAATATGGATGGAACCGCGCTGTACGAATGTGTGGCTGCGATGTTCATTGCCCAGGTTTATGGCATTGAGTTAAATTTTGCCGCGCAATTTACAGTCGTCATCACAGCGCTGTTAGCATCGATAGGCGCAGCGGGAATTCCAATGGCTGGGCTCGTAATGATGACAATAATATTGAAAGCAGTTGGACTGCCCCTTGAAGGAATCGGGCTCATCCTGGCAGTTGACATCATCCTGGACATGATCCGGACATCGACGAATGTGTGGAGCGATAGCTGCGGCGCATTAATTATTGCAAAATCGGAAAAGGAATTAACATATCCCAATAAGACTTAACATAAATATTTTCCTTGATTTATAGGATACGTGAAAATATATTGAAAACATGGAAATTCAATTAAAATTGAGTCAATAGCTGGAATATTTTGACTGCTATCTTAAAGAGATCTCTGCGAGATAAGGCTGATATGATGGAAATATTTCTAGCTATTGATAAGTTAACTGGATTCCTCAAATCGGTAGTTTCTTTTATTTTGCGATAAACCAAAATATCAGTACGAAGAATAATTCTTTTAAAATCGAACGAACTACCATTTTAGGAAAATTAATATGGAGATTTCCACTATAAAAATACTTGCGCCGTGTCAATGCCGAGCGTTGACACTAGATTGGGAACTACTGCGACCTGTTTGGAACAGCATCGTTCCTATAAAAAGATGCAACGCCTCCTCAAAACCAGTCCCCCAGTATTGGCGGGAACACTTCACATGAGGCGGTAAGAACGGATCAGGAATTAAAAATGGAAATACGACGCCGGAGAAAACTTATCATTGACATTCGTAATTGAACTTCGTAAAATGACAACAAATGAGATAAACCGGAACAAGAAAAAATGTTAAAAGATGAAGAAAGAAGCATTGAAAAGAGATTTTAATAACGATGAAAAGTAACTAACTATGCAACAAATATTCGAAAAATATATTCTATCAATTTCCTCTAAATTTGCCCACGAAGAAACAAGTGAAATGGGTTATCGCACCGATTTTGAGATTTTAATCAAAGGTATTTTTGAGTCAATCAATGTTAAGCGCATAGATCATGATGCAAGAGCTAAACAAGGGAATAAGCCGGATTTTATTGTTCTAAATTACGAAGTACCAATTCTATATATTGAAACAAAAGACATCGGGGTATCTTTAGATAAAATCGAGAAATCCGAACAGATGACCCGGTATTATGGTTATGCAAATTTAGTTCTAACGGATTATCTTGAATTTAGGTTTTATAGAAACGGTAAGCGTTACGAATGCCCAATAAAAATTGCGAATTATGATATCAAACATCGCACCATTTCATCTATTCCGGAAAGTTATGGGCATGTTGCTAAAACATTGGTTGATTTCGCACAGTCACATAAAGAGCCAATACGATCAGGAGAACACCTCTCGAAGATCATGGGAGGAAAAGCGCAAAGAATCAGAGATAACGTTAAACAATATCTCAACAATGAGTCAGAAAAAAACGCTGAGATAACGCGCGTATATGCTACTATAAAAAAACTTCTTGTTCACGATCTAACACAAGAATCCTTTGCGGATATGTATGCACAAACATTAGTGTATGGACTCTTTGTCGCGCGTTACTATGATGATACTCCAGCAACATTTACTCGCCAAGAAGCCCGTGACCTGATTCCGAAGTCAAACCCACTTCTTCGGCATTTCTTTGATCATATTGTTGGACCCGATTTCGATAAACGACTTGAGTATATCGTAAATGAGTTATGCGAGGTTTTTACACATGCAAATGTGCCAGAACTCATGAAACAGTATTTCCAAGATGATTTATGGGGAAAAACCCATGAAGGACCCGATCCGGTTATTCATTTTTATGAAGACTTTTTAAAAGAATATGACCCCGCCCTCCGTAAAAAACTTGGCGCTTACTATACGCCCTTGCCCGTAGTGCATTTCATTGTGCGTTCCGTTGATTATCTCCTTGAAAATGATTTTAGTCTCGCGTCTGGTTTGGCCGACACCTCAAAGACGGCAACTGGTCTGCATCGGGTTCAAATTCTTGATCCGGCAGTCGGAACAGGAACATTCATCAGCGCCACTATCAGAATCATATACGAACGTTTACTTAAAAACGGTCAGAAGGGACGCTGGCCTGCTTATGTACATCACGACCTGCTTCCACGTCTGCATGGTTTTGAACTTATGATGGCGCCATATACGATAGCACATCTAAAGCTGAGCATGGCTTTTAAAGCAACGGGGTTCTGGATATTTAATCGCCGTCTTGGTATCTACCTTACTAACTCTCTCGAAGAAGGTGCCACTCAGGTAGACCTATTCACAGGTTTTGGTTTTGCTGAAAGTATAGCTGAGGAATCCACGGAGGCATCCGTTATTAAAAACAAAACGCCTATTATGGTTGTAATTGGTAATCCACCCTATTCTGGTGAATCAAGCAATGCTTCATATAAGGGAAATAACGTTTATAAAGTAGAACCGAGAGGGGGCAAATTACAGGAACGTAATTCCAAATGGCTTAATGATGATTATGTCAAATTCATTCGCTTCGCTGAGAGCATGGTTGAAAAAACAGACGAAGGCATTGTCGCCATGATTACCGCTCATGGCTACTTAGATAACCCGACATTTAGAGGCATGAGATATCACCTCATGCAAACATTCGATGATATTTATGTACTAGATCTGCACGGGAATGCTAATAAAAAAGAGCAAGCCCCCGACGGAAGCGAGGATAAAAATGTATTTGATATAAAACAAGGTGTCGCAATATTTATTGGACTAAAACATAAATTAAAATCTGCCAGTAAACACGGAAAAGTATTTCGTGCCGATTGTTTCGGGTCTCGTAAATCAAAGTTTAAATACCTCAACGATAATTCGTTGGAAACAATAGGCTGGGAGGAGATTGTTCAATCCGCACCGAATTATGAATGGGTTGTTCGAGATACAATTAAATTGAGCGAATATCAAAAAGGATTTTCCGTCAATGATCTATTCTCGGTTTCAAGTGTAGGTATTGTTACTTCACGCGACGATTTCGTGATTGATTATGATGAAATTATTCTCAAAAAGCGGATCAATGATTTTCTTGCGAGTTCAACACCACAAGAGGCACTTAAAAAATATGGATTAAAAGAAAACTTAAAATGGAAAGCGGTAAATGCACTAAAACATAATTTTGACGAACAAAATATAGTGCCAGTTAGTTATCGGCCATTTGACAATCGTTTTGTTTATTATCACGATGATTTTATAGAGCGATCTAGAAAAGAGGTTATGAAAAATTTAAAGAAAGAAAATCTTTCATTAATTGTGCTTCGTCAAATAAAATCTGGCAAGACATATCAACACACTTTCTTATCAAAACATATTACAGAGTCAACTCTAGTTTCAAATAAAACCAGTGAAATTGATTATGTTTTACCTCTTTATCGCTATGCAGAAGACGGAACAAAAATTCCAAATCTCAAAAAAGAAATAGTTGCTGAGATTGAAAAAATTGTCGGTAAAGTTTCTCCTGAGAACATTTTCGATTACATTTATGCGGTTCTTCATTCACCAAGTTATCGCGAAAAATACAAAGAGTTTCTAAAAATTGATTTCCCGCGCGTGCCATATCCAAAAGATGCTGAAAGTTTCAAAAAGCTTGTCACGGTCGGCGCTGAATTACGCTCACTTCACCTCCTCGAATCACCGAAGGTAAATCAATTCATCACAACCTATCTAATTGCAGGATCAGATATCGTTGAAAAATTAGCTTACAAATATGGTAATGTATTTATCAACCAAGATCAGTTTTTCGGCAATGTTCCAGAATCAGCGTGGAATTTCCATATCGGCGGCTATCAACCAGCACAAAAATGGCTCAAAGACCGTAAAGGCCGAACTCTCACTAATGCTGACATAGAGCATTATCAAAAAATGATTGTGGCGCTTACAGAAACTGAGAGAATTATGAAGGAAATTGATCAAATAATTATTTTCCCATAGCCAAATTACGCACCGTGTCAAAGCTAAACGCTGACACGAGATTTACTGTCCTCGTCTCAACATTCCGCGTTGAGGCACATTCAAAAGACTCTTTGTGTCCTGGTGTCTTAGTGGTAAATAAAAAGGAAAATCCATGAAAGTTCTCATCGTTTATGATTCGTTCTTCGGCAACACCGAACAAATTGCACGGGCGATTGGTCGGATGGTATATGAACTTTACAACCTGACTCAGGAAGAAATCCGAATCGTAGAGGGAGAGGCAAAATAAATCATGGGAATATCAGTTCATTATAAAGGCAGAATAAATGATCCTGTCCGCGAGGGGAATCTTCGATTAAATATTGACAGACTCATAGATGAGATCAGCGATATTTGCGGAGATATGAAATGGGAATATACAGTAATCCAAAAAGAAGAAAATGATATTGATCATCCTCCAATACAAGGAATCGTTTTTTCTATTCATGAAGGATGTGAAATAGTTGGATTTATCTTCGATAAAAAAGGTTATCTGCGCTCGCCAATAAGCATCCCATTTTATGAAGAAAACGATAATCATCAATTAGTCGTAAGTGTAAAAACCCAATTTTCTTCTCCGGATATCCATATTGTATTAATTAAACTGCTCAGATACATTAAGTCCAAATATATAGAAAATTTACCTGCCTACGCACAACGTGCAGGTAGAGAGGTGACCGATGAAGGTGAATTTTGGGAAACTTCAAATAAAGAGCGCCTGAAATATTTATTTGATTTCCTGAATGAAAAATTGAATATGATTGGCGATATTTTAGAAGGGAATAAAAACAATTTCTCTGAATCTGACAGTCCGGAACAAATCGCAGACAAAGTTGAGGAATTGTTGTCAAAATACATGTTCAACAATAAAAAAGGCTAATCCCACCGCATGCGCACCGACGTCTTTCTGTATCGGACGGACAGCCCGGAGAGACCTGGAAGAATTGGTCGCTAAAGACATTATTAAGCCAGTTGCCAGGAGCGTTACCGACCCCCCCCCAAAGCGCTATGTTTTACTGTGACATGCCTAAGGTTGACAATTATTTAATAAATGATTTTTTAGGATGCCCTCTTTCATTTTGTTGAATTTCTATAAAAATTTTGAATGAAATAATGAGTCCACATAAAAAAAGGTGAGATATTAGAAAAGAAACCGTTTGCCATAGGCCTCCCTATAGGGAGAAACGGTTGAAGAAGGAATATTGTTTAAGATTAACCCACGACTTAAGTCGGGGGTTGATAAGAGCTTACCATCTATTATAACTGTTTTAACAGTTTCCGAAATTTTAGTATTATGCAAAACACAATTCAAGTTTTAACCTTTCTTAAGCAAACTCAATAATTCCAGAGAAGATTACCATACTCACCGGTATTTAGTAATTATCCCGGGATGCAAATCACGAGATTGTTCCGAAGGAACTCCGGAGTAATATACCGTAAAACATACAGTTAAAATTTTGTATTTTTTCAAATATTTCTTTTCCGTTGACATTAGTGTAAATATCTCTTAATATCAAAATGGAACGGACATGAACATCAACCAAACAAAGGAGGAGATATGAAAACATGGGTTCTTGTCGTGCTTTTAGCAGGTGTTGTTGCGCTTCTGTTAGGCATTATTACGCAGTTATCCGGCAGTGCTATCATTATTTCAGCTGCAGCCTGGAATAGTTTCGCTCAAACTCTTGTGTTAATGGCTATCGGAATCGGCGTTCTGATTTATGTGAATAAGAAGTAGACATCGACCTCGGCAATTTCAAACGGGCGGGTAATTAATATTGCCTGCCCGTTTATATTATGGACACCCAGACACTTCGTCTTCTGGGTCCGTCAAATTCACAGAAATAAATTCCCTGCCAGGTACCAAGTTGCAATGTCCCATTTGAGATAATTATCTGAGCACTATTACCAACAAGTGACGATTTAATATGAGCGTCAGAATTGCCTTCGAGATGCCGGTAGTTTTCATGTAGAGGTATCATTCTATTCAATTTCTGCATGATATCGGCAGTAACATCAGGATCGGCATTTTCATTAATGGTAATTGCCGCAGTCGTATGAGGACAATAGACCGTGCAAACACCCTCTTGTGTACCACTTTTACTAAGGGCGCTTCTTACCTGTGATGTTATATCAAGCATCTCTATTCGCGAACCAGTTTTTACAGATATTTCATCCATTTTTCCTCTGAAAAAAACTCGTAATACCTAACTATTTAAAACAATGAAGCGCCATATTTATGGCGCTCCATACTCTCTTACAGTTTTTCAAAATAACCGATAAGTCAGATGTTTATTACCGGAATTCTCCCAATACCTTATGGCTGAGCTGGAACCGTATCAGCTGGAGCTGTTTCCTGTACTTCTGTCGTCTCAGCTGGAGCGGCTTCCAGTGTTTCCACCGTCTCAGCTGGAACTTGTTCCTCAACTTTTGTTTCTACCTTTGCTTCTTTAGCCTTTTTCTGGCAATTTACTCCAAAAACAAGCAAGCCCAGCACTACTAAAACCACCACAAACTTTTTCATTTCACGACCCTCCCAAAATGTTAATGATTGTTTCTTTTTTTTTCACTGTTGGAAATTTACAACATTTTATCGTAAAAAACTTAATTAAATTTCCATAAAATTTCTAATAGATATAAATCATTGAAACAGTATAATTTAAGTTTTTCTTTCTTTCTTCTTAGCAGATGGAAATAGAACGTTATTTAAAATCAGCCGATATCCCGGTGAATTTTTATAAAGTTCCAAACGGGTTGGAGGATCACCAACATAATGCCGGTAATCTTCAGGATCGTGCCCGCCTAAAAAGGTAAACGTCCCTTTTCCAAAATTTCCATGAATATACTTTATCTGCTCGCCACCTTCTACTTCGCCCATAACAACAATTGATTTCTTCACTTTATCCCGTTTAAAACCGGTTGTCTGTCCCATAAATCCCTTTATGACCCCCACATGGTTCTGAGTCAACATCGTGGGTACGGGATCATATTTTGCAGAAAACTCAAAAAGCGTGAAGTAGTCCGCCTCGGCACCGGGAGCGATAGCCTGAAAACTGGGCGGATAGTCAATATCTGAATACTCGTATATCATTGGGTCGGTGTACAGTGAGAAATTCTCAAAAGCAAAGGTTTTACTAAAATCCAGCTTAGCCTGTGCATTTGGATCTACCGGATCTCCATCAAAAACGGATGCCGCTATATCAACTCCTTCGGCAGATAATGCAATATCCAATGCGTCCGTCGCCGAGCACATTGCAAATAAAAATCCTCCCTGTCCGACGTAATCTTTAATTTTCCGAGCAACGGATTTTTTTTCTTCGGATACCTTATGAAAACCCAGTTTTTGAGCCATTGCCTCAAATTCCTGTTTTTGCTGCTTGTACCAATCATGATTCCGGTAATTGGCGTAAAATTTTCCGTATTGACCGGTAAAATCTTCATGATGAAGATGGAGCCAATCATAATCTTGTAATCGTCTTGTCAACACGTCATCATCCCAGATGACATCGTAATCAATTTCACCGTAGGTCAATGCCAGGGTTACCGCATCATCCCAGGGTTGCTTATTTGGCGATGAATAGATGGCGATCTTTGCCGCTTTTTCAAGCAGAACAATATCCATATTATTTTCATCGATAACAGAATATATTTGCAGCACGTCTGATGATGAGATTTCTTCGAAGCGAACACCCCGCAAACGTAGTTCCTTTATAATTCCGGGATAATTATCCATCAAAAAGGAGCCACCGCGATAATTCAACAACCATTCAACGGTAACTTGTTGCTTTAAAACCCAATATGTAATTCCATAGGCTTTTAAATGATCGGATTGCGTGTGATCCATCGGAATCAGTATTCTTTGCGCTGAGATGTTGCAACTAAAACAAATAATTATCGATAAAATTCCAATAATTGTAAATAATTGCTTTTTCATAAGAACATTACCTGATTATTTATAATTACAGATTCTGTTTGTGCAACATCGTCGTTTGTAGTTCCCGCAATCTTTTTCTGACTGTATCGGTATGAAATGAACCCGGATATTGTTCCAGAATTATCTCATACCATTTTGCCGCATATTCAGGATTTTTATCGCGAAATTGAGCAATCTCCCCCATCATAAACAGCGCATTATCAGCATACAAATTTCCACGATCCAATAATGTTTCAAGGGTATGTTCAGCCTCTTTCGTCTGCCGGAAAAAGAGATCAATTTGAAGCAGCCGAAAACGAACCGGCGATATAATGCTCTGATCAGGATAATTAATAAGGATGTACATCAGAACTTCACGCGCTTCCGACAGTTTATTCTGCCGAATGAATCTTTCACTTTTAATAAATTCATTAAACGCCGCAATACCCACCGACCCGTTATTTCCTCTATACTCCTCGATAAAACTGACAAATTCAATGACGTCGTTAAACAGCGGATCTGAAACACCAAGCAGCCCAAATATATCATTTTTATTAGTCATTATTGAATCGACTTTATTTTTAAAGAAATCTGATAATAACAACCTGACCGACAACTGTTTTTCGATCGTTGTACCTTCATAGCGACTAATATTTTTTCTGATGTAATCATCGACCTGATCAAAATCCCCTTTCGCTATCATTAAATCAGCAAGCCGGATTATACATTGCTGCTGAATCTCTCGATTTGCCCCGACCTTTAAAGCATCCTGATATAATTTAACGGCGCCATCCAGGTCATGAAGAA
Organism: bacterium; assembly: GCA_018895675.1. Classification (GTDB taxonomy): domain Bacteria; phylum Fidelibacterota; class UBA2242; order UBA2242; family UBA2242; genus UBA9312. Next base: position 2,937 of record JAHIOG010000490.1, on the reverse strand, counting down.
CGCGATACCTGAGTTCAGCCAGACGAAAAAGCGCCTGAGCAGTATAGGTCGATCTTGGCAGATTAATGATAAGCGAATCATAAATAGCGAACGCTTGCTGTATTTGATGTTCAGCTACATCAATCCCAAATACATAATCAGGGATAAAAAAGAAATTATCCGGATAAAAATAATCAAAAGGTGAGATTTCACGCTTAGATAACATTTCCTTTTCAAATGCATCCGCCAGCCCCAACAATGCATTAGGCACAATATTCCTGAATTGATCGGTTTTAATAATTTGAGCAAAGGTCTCCTCCGCCAGTGCAAATTCGCCAATATTCAATAAATCGACGGCTAAATCGAGAATATCATTTCCTTTATAGCGATTCATCGATTCAAAAATCATTGTTGCATTTATTGCTTCTTTATAGCGCTTGAATTTGAACAGTACATCGGCTCGTAATTTGTGCAGTTCCCCGGAAGCATCCGGTATTTGTAATTCCCCCTGAATCAGAGAATCAAGGCTGATAAATAAACTGCTGTCGTGGGGAAACCGTAATATCTGGCTGCTGATTTGCTGGTAATTTCGACTATTGCTTCTTCCGTATAATAAAAACTCCTCAGCGCTTTTTACATAATTTCCTCTAAGCATCTGAAAATGGGCGACCTCGATTGCAAATAAATCGTCTTTCCGATAATAGTCGCGAGCGTCTTGTATAAGTTCAGCTGCCCGTTCATATTGCTGCAGCGAAATTAACCCGTTAAACAGAGACCGGATAAACGATTGCGAATAATTCGATTGCTGTAATGCATTTTCCCAATATTCATCAGCAAGCGTCGTATCGCCGCGACTGAAATACAATTCTCCAAGATCGACGATAGCCGTTTCATTGCGAGGATCATGTTCTAGAAAGATTTTGATAACATTTTCCAGTTCATCATAGCGTTTTAACTTGAATAGTTGATAAGCATACCGATGATAATATGTGTATTTTTTCGGATCCTGGTTCACTATGTATTTATATAGTTCGAGAGCTCGTTCAATTTGCCCCTGGTTTTCGAGTTGCTGCGCCATTCGGAATTTCGTCTGAAGTTCTTTTTGTAATACCTCGGGTGATTTCCAGCGCTGCTGACCGATTAGTACATTTATACCAACTAACATCAATATAAAAACCAGCAATCCGACGAGCTTTATAGAGATAAATTTTTTTAGTGTTTTCAGCAAGTATCTCATTATTGTTAACTTTTTATTCAACCCCTATTTCCGGTCGCTTTCTTTCGATAATAATTCAAAATATTGACGGATAATATCTTCATATTCGCGTGTATATCCTTCCTTCAGCGCTTTTTCCAAATTTTCCTGTAGCAGAGAACGTCTTTCACCCAGATCCGTTGGCAGCTGATCGGGAGATTCACGCAATAGCTCATCTCCGGTTTTGCTTTTACGTTCCTTTTTAAAATCTTGTGTTCTCAGGGATTTCTGCGCATCTAATAACCGTGACAGTATTCGTTGTTGTCTTTCAAGCGTCTTTCGTAAAACGCGGTTATCTTGTAGATCTTTTATAACATCGTCCATGTCTTTGGCAATGCCACCCAAATCACCACTTTGTTTAGTGTTTTCACTGATCTCTTGCTGGAGTTGCTCAAGAGAGTTTCGCAATTGCTGCTGCCGCGCGGCTAAGCGCTGGAGTGCTGCCTGTCGTCCAGTCTGCCCGAGGCTTATTATCTGGGTTTCATCGTTAATGCCCTGTTGCTGTCCCGCCATTTTCTGTAATTGCTGTAAATAATTCTCGAACCCTGAGGCAGAACCGCTGGATTGGAGACTGTTCATTGAATTGATTAATTCCAGGGCGGATTGGTTGATTGCGGCAGTTGCCTGCTGAGCCGATTTCGTGGCGTCCGCAGGATTTCGCTCCTCCATTTGTCGAACCGCATTGTTCATTGCGGCTGACGCCTGCCCGAATCCTTTACCAACTCTGGGAGATAGTCCAAATGTTTTATTGGATAATGCAATTAATTCATCGATTATCCTGATAAGATTCTGTTGAAGTTGCTGCTGATTTACGGCAACATCAAGCAGCCGTTCACTTTGCCGGGGAGTATGTTTAATTACCTGGCTGAGTTTTTCCTGGTTTTGAGACAGCTGCATAGTTTTAAAAATCACATTCCGGAAGTCACTCATTACTTCATCCATCGCCCGCTTATTAAATTCAGATTGGAATTGCATCATCTTATTTAGAAAATCTTGCAATTGTTGCTGTGCCGATCGTGTCGATTGCTGCGCCTGTTGCTTATTAGCTTTGCTTAGCGATTTCTGCGCCTGCTTCAATTCATCCATAAGCCCTGATTTTTTCATTTCCTGAATCAGAGATTCTAATTGTTCCGAAGGCATAAGCGGAAAATCACTCATTTCATCCCTGGTGCGTTCCATCAAATCAAGCGCAATTTCACTGTCCCTGACAACAGATTTTTCTTCACCGGCTAATTGGTCAAATTTCGGTTCATTTGATTCCGACGTTTTATCAAGTTCCGAATTGATATTCTCCTGGCGCTTTACCATATCTTCAAAGCGGCGAACTATTTCCCCAACCGACTGTTCAATTTTGACCCGCTGCAATAATTTAATCATCCGGTCGAGTTCCTTCGCAAATTGATCGCGATTAGTCCGGAACTGATCTAAAGCTTTCTTGATCTCACTACTATCCATTTTTTCCAGAGCTTGTTGCAATTTGTTCATCGCCTCCCGCAGCTCCGGAGTCATAACATCCCTGAAGGCGTCCTGCAATTTTGCAAACTTGCTGATGGTTTCTTCATCGAATAATTGATTATCACGACTTTTTTGGATTATTTCATCCAGTTGATCCGCCATTTTTGCAAGCTTTTCACCGGCTTCTTTGGTCTTTTGTAACTCTTTTTCCAGCTGATTTTTCTGTTCCCAGTTCAGCTTGGGATCTT
>JAHIOG010000050.1 GCA_018895675.1 bacterium | reverse complement strand
TGATATGTTTTGTCGTATTAGAGGATTTATTTCCACTGCAAAAAAACAAGGGATTAATGTGTTTGACGCTATTGAAGGTACTTGGACAGGAAATCTCTTGCTGAACGTTTAATACCTGAATAGTTACGAATTCTCTTAGGTTTGCCTGCCTGTCCGGCAGCCGCCGGAGACAGGCCAAGCCCGGCAGACAGGCCCCGGGGTTGCGCTCCTTATCAAGTTAAACACCTCCGGTGTTTTGCTTGGTGGGAGGGGGACTCTTTATTCATCCGGCCCCCGCCTGCTTGTCGGGCAGGCAACTGCCGGATGTTATTCACATTCAATCCTTTCAGGATTGTTTGGCTTACTTCCATTCCTCTAAACCCGGCAGCTGCCGGGTTAAACGTGAATAACAATAGGTGTAACCTGTTGATCGAAGAATCAAAAACAAAGATCCCAACCCTGTAAGGGTTAAACGTGAATAACAATTGGTATAACCTGTTGACCGAAGTACGACCAAAAAACTCCCAACCCTGTAAGGGTTGAACTGCTTAAGTCTGATTTTCTTAAAAATGATTTCATGCTTATCAAGTTAAACACCTCCGGTGTTTTGCTTGGTGGGAGGGGGACTCTTTATTCATCCGGCCCGCCTGCTTGTCGGGCAGGCCCGCCTGAATGACACTGTCGGGCAGGCAACTGCCGGATGTTATTCACGTTCAATCCCTCCGGGATTAATCGAACACCATTTATTTTTATCGATCACCTTTCTTGTATTCACCACTCCAAAACCTGTCCCGATGGGAAAAGAGTTGAAAGAGAATAATAATAGGTGAAGCCTGTTGACCGGAGTTTTATTTAAAACGTTTAAAATGTCAATTAAAAATGTTGAAAACTTCGTTCTTTTCTGTTTCTATTGTAACAGTCTCTGTATAAATTATTTTCAATAAATATGTTATGCTATTTGAATTTTATAATTTTTTTCATTTCAGGTTTCGTTAATTTCACAGAATTTTAGTTTTCACCCGAGGTGGCAATGAACTTACAGGTTATTATATTACTGGCGCCCCCGATTCTTCTGGCGCTGACCTTCCATGAATTCATGCATGGCTGGGTGGCTTATCGCCTGGGCGATCCCACCGCCAAATTAGCCGGGCGGTTAACCATGAACCCGCTTGCGCATCTGGATCCCTTTGGAACTATCATGATATTCCTGGTACGCTTTGGCTGGGCGAAACCGGTGCCGGTAAACCCGCGCTATTTTAGCCAACCTAAAAGAGACATGCTGCTCGTCTCAGTCGCGGGTCCTGCGGCGAATATGCTATTGGCATTTCTTAGCGGGTTATTGTTGAGGTCGTTTCATGCCGGGAACTTTAATTTTCTCCCGGCAAATATCCTGAAGCCGGTTTATATCATGGTAAAATTTAGTTTACAGATCAACCTGGCGCTGGCAATTTTTAATCTTTTACCGGTGCCACCTCTGGATGGTTCGAAGATTTTATATGGTTTATTACCTTATCGATATGAATATATCTACCAGTATCTCGAACGATATGGTCCGTTTGTTTTAATGGGATTGATCCTGTTTGGAATGATCACACGGATTTCTATTCTTGGCGCTTTTATCTATCCTTTTGTAAATTTCTTTTCAAGACTGTTTGTAGGAGGAGCGTAGTGGTCAGATACAAAAAAAGAGGGTTTTCGATCACGGATAAACGCTCTGATCGTGATAGTAAACGGATTCACTTTCAACGTTTACATAAGAATCCCAAGAAAATGACAAAACCATTATGGTGGCTGATTTTTATATTAATCGTAATCGTTGGAATAATGTTGTATTTGAACGGTATTAGATAACGAGGAGTGCTTATGCCCGAAATAATTGAATGCATCCCGAATTTTAGCGAGGGTCGCGACCTGAACGTCATCAAAGCAATTACCGATGCAATAGAAGCCGTTGACGGAGTGAAACTGTTGGATGTGGATCCCGGCGCCGATACTAATCGTACGGTAGTTACATTTATCGGAACGAAGCAAGGTGTTCTGGAAGGAGCATTTGCCGGAATTGCAAAAGCAGCCGAAGTAATTGATATGCGGAAGCATAGCGGGGCACATGCCCGGCTGGGCGCGACCGACGTCTGTCCGCTTGTTCCAATATCGGGCATCACTGAAGAAGAATGTGTTCAACTCTCGCATGAATTGGCGAAGAAAGTAGCCGATGAATTGAATATTCCGGTCTATTTATATGAAAAATCAGCCCAAAAACCGAACCGGGAAAATCTCGCTGATATTCGCGCCGGCGAATACGAAGGATTGCAGGAAAAGCTGAAGGACCCGGATTGGAAACCCGATTACGGCAGGGCTGAATTTAACGCCAGGTCCGGCGCAACGGTGATGGGCGTCAGGGAATTTCTGATTGCCTATAATGTCAATCTGAATACAAGCGATCGAAAATTAGCCACCGACATTGCTCTCACCATCCGTGAAAAAGGTCGTTTAAAACGGGATGAAAAAGGCAATATTGTCCGTGATGAAAATGGCGTGGCGCTGCGTGTTCCGGGTTTATTGCAATGTACAAAAGCGGTTGGCTGGTATATCGATGAATACAAAATGGCGCAGGTGTCCATTAACCTGACAAATTATAAAGTCACTCCGCCTCATGTTGTATTTGAAGAGATCCGGCGGCTCGCCAACGAGAAAGGTTTGCGAGTGACCGGTTCTGAAATCGTCGGATTGATTCCGAAAGAAGCCATGATCATGGCGGGAAAATATTTTCTCAACGCCCAGGGACGTTCCGAAGGCGTTCCGGAAGAGGCGTTGATTCGCACCGCTGTTCAGTCACTCGGTTTGAACGACGTATCGCCTTTTGAACCCGCCAAGAAAATCATTGAGTACCAGTTCAAAGAATTTGAAGATTCACTGGTGGAAATGACAGCCCGCGGGTTTGCCGATGAATTATCCACGGATTCTCCCGCGCCGGGCGGCGGCAGTGTGGCTGCTCTCTCCGGGGCAATGGCTGCCAGTCTGACGGCTATGGTCGCAAACCTGACCCACGGAAAAAAAGGCTATGAGCGACATTTAAAGAAAATGAATGATGCTGCGGTAAGATCTCAGGAATTAAAGGACGAACTGCTGAGATTTGTCGATCTGGATACGGCGGCGTTTAATGAAGTGATGGCGTGTTTCCGCTTACCGAAAAAAACCACTGAGGATAAAACCAGACGACAGGCTGCGATACAGGAGGCTAGCAGGAATGC
>JAHIOG010000489.1 GCA_018895675.1 bacterium | reverse complement strand
TTCGATAGATGCAAAGAACGCATCCATATCGATATGAATTATTTTGTGGTATTGCGACTCTTTATTTTCCATTTCCTCTAAGAGATTTATAACGCTCGGTAGGTTTCAATAATTTCCGGCAATATATCAGTAAAATTCAGGAATACATGTTCGCCCTTATCGTTCAGAACAATTTTGCAATCGCTCTTTTGAAAATAGTGTAATGCATGCCGGTAGTCCAGAATTTCATCATCACGATTAAGAAATACCTTAAGCCGATCACCGTGAATTTGTTCAGGATTGTGGTAATATTTCATCATTTGGTTCAAATTCTCAATTATCAAGCCGCGCGGCGCCTGGTTGTCAAATAACGGTTTAGTTACCAGCTTTCTTTCAAGATCATCAATAGGTTGGATGGTGGGATTCAGCAGGACGGCATACAGTTTAAATTTCACATGCATATGCAGCGCATAAAAACCGCCCAGACTGCTTCCGATCAACATGCACGGTTGATTTTGACATTTTTCACGGATAACGGCCTCCAGAAATCGGATTGTCTCGTTTGGATCATGTGGCAGATCCGGAGAAAACGTTTCAATATCAGGATAAATTCGCTTTAATAATCTGGCTTTAAAGGCGTTTCCGCTGCTTCCGTAACCATGTAAATAAATAATCATCGATACTCCCGGTTTTGGCAAATATACAGTGAAATAATGAAGCGCTCAACAAATTTAACCGGATATTGCGGTTGTCAACCTGATTTCGTATGTTTAACTTATGATGATTCGTTTACAATATTATCAGGCGCTCTTTCTTACTCTGATTTTTCTTTTATGCACCAATATATCGTACTGCAATCATCCGGCAAACGACCACCAATTCCGGCAGAAACGGATTAATATGGTCAAAAATCAGATTGAAGCAAGAGGCGTCAGCGATAAAAACGTGCTGACCGCAATGCGAAAAGTCGAACGTCATCGTTTTGTTCCCGAACAATATCGCCAATATGCTTATGCCGACCATCCGCTCCCGATCGGTGAAGGTCAGACAATTTCACAGCCTTATATAGTCGCCTTAATGACTGAGCTGGCATCAATTAAAACTCAGGATAAAGTCCTGGAAATAGGAACGGGGTCCGGTTATCAGGCAGCGATACTGGCTGAACTCTGTGATTCCGTCTTTACAGTCGAAATAAATAGAAAATTATCCGAAAAAGCAGGCAAAATTCTAACGCAATTAGGTTATAAAAACATTTTCTTCAAAACCGGCGATGGATTTCAGGGATGGCAAGCCCACTTTCCTTATGATGTAATCCTTGTAACATGTGCCCCCAGCGAAGTCCCGGAAGCCCTGATCAACCAATTAAAAGAAGGCGGTCGTCTTGTTATACCCGTTGGTTCATTGATCCGTCAAAATCTTTTATTATTTCGAAAACGTGACGGTAAGCTGGTGCCAGAAACTGCTATTCCGGTTCGCTTCGTCCCAATGATCGACGAGAAAGGAAATTCTTATTAATTCGCAAATAAATTACTTGCCGATTGCAGATTTTTTAATTAGTCTTACACAGGTAATGGTTTGAATTAATGCAAAGTGATTCTTAATCTGATTATGTCTCTATTATGAATAACGGCTGTTCCGACAGAATAAAACACATATTGTTGTGCCGAATTTCTCGAAATTCACTGCGAATCCTCCTTATAATCGTAGTTACGATTATTTTCACAAACTGCACTCAACAGCAAAAACGTCAAAAAAATCAAAAGGATCAACAAGCAGAACATATTGATTCAATTGCTGCCGTTCCTGAACCTCTTATCTTCACACCGGATACATCAGAGAGTTTGAACAGAGCCATCCAGGAAATGTGGGAAGATTTTCGCGCTGCCAAGGATTCTGTCGATTCTGCCCGAGCCAGAAATGATTTTGACGTAACAATACTCGCTTTATTAAAAGCCGCTCATCATGCAAAGGAATTGGATCGGGAAGATATCGTCGCCTGGCAGCTAAATAATATCGGTTATTATTCAATCGAGGAATTTAAAAAGCGCACAGACTATACAAATCGCATGAGTACTATCGAATCCATGCGGCACGGACCGGAAAAGATAGTTTATATAAAAGAGACCAAACGATTGTTTAAGGAAAATCTGTCACTCTTGATCGAAGGTACCAAACATCTTGAGGAAGCTTACGAAGTCGATAAAAACCTTGATGACAACGACCGCACTCAGAAGATCTACAGCAATTTAAAATATATCGACTGGATCCGTAATTTCGTTATCGATAATTAGCAGTCCCG
>JAHIOG010000488.1 GCA_018895675.1 bacterium | reverse complement strand
TGGATAGTACCTTTTCTTTTAAAGATTGGGACATTTACCCAACCCTGCACAGTTCCTATCAATTCGGTGGCGGACAGCAGTTTATGGCAAGTTATTCCCGCAGAATCAAACGTGTCAGAGGTTGGTATCTGGAACCTTTCAAAACCTGGATGGATGCTTATAATGTCCGACAGGGTAATCCTAATCTAAAACCTGAATACATCGATTCCTATGAAGCCGGGTACCAGAAAAGTATCGGCAAATCCCTCCTCTCGTTTGAAACATATTATCGGGTAACTCACAACAAAGTTGAACGAGTCCGCACAGTTTACGACAAGGATGTTTTCCTGCAAACTTTTGCCAATGTTGGAAAAGATTACGCCCTGGGGACAGAATTGATGATCTCAATTTCTCCTTATAAATGGTGGAATCTGAATATTATGGGTAATATTTATGATTACCGGGTAAAAGGTGAGCTCTACGATGAACCATTCAATGAAGGCAGTTTTAACTGGAGTACCCGCGTCAATAATACATTTCGCCTGGGTAAATCAACCCGAATCCAGCTGAATGGAAATTATTCGAGTCCGACGGTCAGTGCTCAGGGCAAAAATGGTGGCAGGTTTTTCACAAACCTTGCTGTCAGACAGGATTTCTGGAATCGCAAACTCTCGGCAACTTTACAGTTAAGAGACATCTTAGGCACTGCAGTACACGAATTTACATCTGAAGGACCGGGATTCTACTCCTACAACAAGTTCAGCCGACAACCTCGGATGCTTTCATTTACATTGACCTATAATTTCAACAACTATAAAGTAGAGCGCGACCGCCGGCAGGATGAAAACGGAATGGAATTCGATGATGAAGGCGGCGAATTTGAATAAACTTCATTTGGTCTCTGTTTCAACGCAGAAGCGTTGAGACGAGTAGTAAAACAATCACCCCTGATTGTTGATTCCTGTTTTTGGAGTGTTGGAGTACTGGAGCTGTGAGTGCTGGAACATTGAGACGAGTGTTATAATGCTCAGTAGTATAAATACGAGGAAAAACCACTTGTGTCTCCGCTCCGGCGGAGACACAGGAAACAAGCGAGCCAAATCCGTCAAATGCCGGGCAGGTGAATCCCGAGGCTAATCCTATATGGAAGATAAAACCTTCAGAAGATTTAATAGCAAAATTTACAAACTGATCAGGATGATTGATCCAACCTTCAGAAGGTTGGGTTTATTTCCCGAACCACAACTAAAGCACATCATCATAAACTTAGAATGTTTCTCCATAATCCGCGAAACCCGTTTGATTCCACATCGTTTCATTGAAAACGGGGTTGCGTTATCTCGTCTTCAAATTCCAACGGAAATTATTCGTTCACAAACAAGCCCCGATTAAATATGCTTCGCATTTGACGGGTTAAAAGTGTTTGTGTTACACCTGCGGGGACATTTGAAGCAACTCGGGAAAATTGAGACGAGTAGTAAAACAATCACCCCTGATTGTGGAGTATTGGAGCGTTGGAGTATTGGAGTATTGAGACAAGTGGTAAGGTCAGAAACCTTCAGAAGGTTTAATAGCAAGATTTACAGACTGTTCAGGATGATTGATCCAACCTTCTGAAGGTCGGGTTTATTCTCGTTCCGGTGGTCCGCGCGGTAACACAATCAAAATATCATTCTTCGTGTCTTTGCGTCTTTGTGTTTGCATTTTCCGATCTATCTTTTTATATTTCGCCAACTAACGAAATGTTGAGGTTATTATGCGATCACTAACAAAATTATTCAAGGCTCTTTCTGACACAAATCGCTTAAGGATACTGAAAATGCTGGAAGTCAAACCTTTGTGCGTCTGCGAAATCACCGAAGCGCTGCATCTGGCAATATCAACCGTCTCTAAACACCTGTCCATCCTCCGTGATGCCGGGTTTATCATCGACAAGAAAGACGGTAAATGGGTCAACTACACATTGCAACCGGAAAATAAAGCAGCCATCCTCCTCCCTATTATATCAGAATGGCTCGAAAGCAATGAAACCATCATTAAGGATGCCGAACAATTACAGACAATTGATCGATCAACTCTTTGCGGATTATAGAAAGCATATCAGGATGAACTGGAAAGCAGAATATAAAAAACTAATCTGGATTGTGGGACTCTTCCTACTCATATATTATTTGCCGGTTTCTAATAATCGTTTTACTTCAGCGATTTACGAAGCGCTTGCCCTGGTAAAATGGTACGCTCGTGAACATGTTTTACTCTGTTTGGTCCCCGCGTTTTTCATTGCCGGAGTAATATCCGTATTTTTCAGCCAATCGATTGTAATTAAATATCTCGGAGCATCGGCAAAAAAATGGCTCGCCTACCTTGTTGCATCCGTATCAGGCACAATTTTAGCGGTGTGCTCATGCACTATCCTTCCTCTCTTTTCCGGGATATATAAACGCGGCGCCGGATTGGGACCAGCGATTGCTTTTCTCTATTCCGGTCCGGCTATCAATATTCTGGCAATTATATTAACAGCACGGATTCTGGGCGCTGAATTAGGCATCGCCAGGTTTGTAGGTGCGGTTATATTCAGCGTTGTCATCGGTATTGCCATGCATTTTATCTACCGGGATGAAGAAACTGAAAAAGCCAATAATCAATTCAATATGCCAGAGCCTGAAGATATTCGCCCACTCTGGCAGACAGCCTTCCATTTCTTTGTGCTGGTTGCAATTTTAGTCTTCGCTAATTGGGGTAAACCAAATGCTCCCACCGGAACCTGGCACTTCATATTTTCCAATAAATGGTTTATCACCGGGCTTTTCGGAATTCTTTTCGCTATTTCTTTAATCTATATTTTGAAATTAAAATATAAGCACGTCCTGTTTGCAACTATCCCGGTTGTCATTTTAGCATTGTCGTTTCCCGGAATTCCCCTTATCCCCTTTTCAGTAGCTGTAATTGCTTTAACAATTATTCTATCTATCGGATCTAACGAAAGCAAAGAATGGATGAGCGCTTCCTGGGGATTTGCCAAACAGATATTGCCATTGCTTACGATGGGTGTATTGATTGCCGGATTCTTACTGGGCGGACCCGAAAACGGACAGGGTATTATTCCCAACAACTGGATTTCAGGACTGGTAGGCGGTAATTCGCTTTTTGCTAATTTCTTCGCCTCAATCGCCGGCGCTTTCATGTATTTTGCGACATTAACCGAAGTACCGATTCTGCAAGGACTCATTGCCAACGGCATGGGAAAAGGTCCGGCTCTGGCGCTGTTGCTGGCGGGACCTGCTTTGTCGTTGCCGAACATGCTTGTCATCCGCAGCGTCATCGGTACACAAAAAACCATTGTTTATATATCACTGGTTGTCGTTATGGCTACGATTTCAGGAATGATTTATGGAGGATTATTTTAGACAGGATCACAGGATGTTCAGGATATTGAATGCGAGGATAATAGTAGTTGTATGGTGGTTGTATAGTTGTTGTATGGTAGTTGTAGCGTTGTTGTAGGGTGGTTGTATGGTGGTTGTATTCACTCCATCACTCCAATCCTTTGGATCAGGATTGTGGAAGAGAGCGGGTAGATTGGAGATTTATGATTGGAGATTTCAAATATCAAATTGCATCACTCCAACACTCCAATTCTCCATTTCTCCCATCATGTCAATCCTGTCAAAAAAAGGAATTAAACCATGAAGATACTCATTCTTTGCACAGGTAATTCATGCCGTAGCCAGATGGCTGAGGGCTTTTTGAAATCCTTTGATTCCAATCTTAACGTCTTTTCCGCCGGAACAAATCCGGAAAAAGCAGTTAGTCCCTACGCTGTTCAAGTAATGAATGAAATAGGAATTGATATCAGCAGCTACACAACGAGTAACGTTGAAAATTATCTTGGAATGGATTTTGACTATGTGATCACGGTTTGTGACCATGCCAAAGAAACCTGTCCGGTCTTTTTAGGAAATGTAAAACATCGTTTGCATATCGGTTTCGTTGATCCGGCTAATGCCACGGGCATTCCGGAAGAAATTTTAATGGTTTACCGGCGTGTACGGGATGAAATCAAAAAACAGTTTTATGAATTTTATACAAATCAATTAAAGGAGGAAATTGAAAATGTTAAATGTAATCGTTTTGGGAACCGGCTGTCCCAATTGCAGCAAACTCGAACAACTTTGTTATGATGTCGCCGCTGAGAACAATCTTGATATGAATCTGGAAAAAGTCACCGATATCAGCAAATTCGCCGATTACAGCATAATGTTTACTCCCGGTCTTGTCATTAACGGTAAAGTAATGTCCAGTGGAAAAATCCCGACCAAATCTACTTTAACTCATTGGATGATTGATGCTACAAAATAAATAACATCCATAGGAGAAAGTATAATGAGAATCAAACATCGATCAGAAATAGAATGGCACTGGATATGGGGTGGACTGGCAGTTTCTCTGCTATCTATTGCCACTTATTATTTATTCGAGACAATGAAAATTAAAAATTATCCATTTGGAATCACCGCCGGCATTGGATATATCGCAGCCAAACTCAGTTGGTTTTCACATGCGGCACAAAATAATCCGGTTATCATAAAATTCAATAATTCTCCGGCTGCTTTTATTGAATTTTTCATGCTTATTGGAATTGCTCTCGGCGCATTTGTAGCGGCAAAATTATCCGGGAATTATAAACCTGAAATAATCCCGGCGGTATGGGAAAAATATATCCATCCTAATCCACTGGTCCGCTTTTTGGCTGTTCTGGTCGGTGGTTTTCTTATGGGCTGGGGCACTGCTTTTGCATCCGGTTGCACTTCAGGAAATATTCTTCAGGGGTGGGCGCACCTGTCACCGGGTAGTATGATTGCAGGAATCTGTTTTTTTATCAGCGGTATTGTTATCGTGCAATTGCTCTACCGTAATAAAAGAGGAGGCAAAGATGTTGCTTAAAATCCTTATCGG
>JAHIOG010000487.1 GCA_018895675.1 bacterium | reverse complement strand
TTGGCTCTGGATATGAGTAACTGCTTCAGGGTCTGTAGATAGAGACTTGATTAACACCGGAGGAGGCAGTCTCCAATAGTTGAATGTCTCATATATGTCACCCATATAATCCAAATCCTTAGCATAACTGCTAACCGAATCGCCCACCGGGCTAAAGGGGGAAATGCCGTGGATATCAGCACGATACCCAAGATACTGGCTGATTAAAGTCCAAAGCGAGATAACTTGACCGCGATAGACTCCAATCTCTAACATTCGGCATGGCTTGAATTCTAAAAGGAGCAGCCACCAAGCAGCGTGAAAAGCATCTTCACCAAAACCACACTGATCCTGTTTGAAATAGTTGCGATGGTTCCGTACACTTTGAGGACAGATGTAACGCAAGTAGTGATGCATGTAAGCATAGAGCTTATTGGGGTCTGGATACGCAGCAACAGCCTGAGCAAAACTAAGGTCACGATCATAAACAGACTGATACTTACTGTACCATTTTTCCCCTAACAACCTGATCCAATGAATCATTTTTGCTCTGATCGACAATAAAATAACTCTTTCCATAATTCAATCAACCCTTCAGAACTCGCTTTAAGAAAGATTGAATTCTTGAAATGCCCTTTGCTTTTTCAGTAGATTGATACTCTTTTAGTTTCCTGACATTCATTTTCCATACATCGAGCGCAATCCTGCATTCTTCTTCGTTCACCATATATGGGACCTGCACTACTTGAGTTGGTTGTTGCCCAGCACAAATATTTTCCAAGTCAGGGCCATGCCACTCGCGGATCCTCTTCATATTCCGTTGAACAATATTCCCAAGTTGCGGATGTGGCTTAACTCTAGTCCCTCCCCATCTAACATCAGAATAAAAGCACAATGCAAAGACAGCATTACGATAGCCAGCCTTTATAAGTCGAATGGCATATTCAGGGTCATCGTGTCCATACGGAGCAAGTCGCTCTTCAAACATCCCAACCTCCTGAATCAATTTGAAAGGAATGCATACAGGGCTTTTGATAGGCACTGTCCTGTAAGCTAAATAGCCCGGCATTAGCGATTCTGCCTGAATTAAACCATGTCCGTAAACATTCTCGATGTAATCGGTATAAGGCACTGCTTCATCTATCCTTGCAGCATCTTTAGTAAAATTTGCACCGATACGAAACGAGACATAACCTAATTGCGGTCCCGACCACTCGTATAAAGCCGTTACCTTTTTTTCCAAAAAGAAATCAGCAAGCAAAACGTCATCCTGCAAAACGATATTGAAGCCATCCCCTTCTTGGTTAGCGGCACGCAGGCCAGCGTTGATAGATAGGAGTTCATGTACATCTGGTGTATGAATCTTCGTTATCGGAACTCCAGAAAACCTCTTTATTATACCGTCCACTATTTTTTCAGTATTATCAGTACAACCATCGAGCACAGGATAAACATGACTATTGTCACGACAACACATTAAAACACATTTCAAAACTTCTTCAATCAAATCTTCTTTATTATGAATGGTAATTATATAATTGAATCTCGGTGCATTTGGCATAAACCACATACTCCTAAAGCTTATTCGATTCCTGAAGCTGAGAGAAAATGCATATATAAATCAGTGCATTCCGCTGACAGAACATTTTCTTTACACAGCAATTTTAGAGCTGATCGGTAATAATCAGAGGTTCCCGAACCAGTAATATTCTTCAACAAGCGGGACCATTTATCCGCATTAAGATATAGCAATATCTCTTCTGAAAAATCTGTCAGCAAATTATGTGCATTACGTTCCTGGAAGACAATAGGGCTGGAATATGCCAAAGTACCTTTCATTTTCCAAAGACAAGCAAGAGCCATGTAGCCTCTTAATATATCTGCTACCCTATCAGATACACCTATGGGTAAAAAAAGGAGCGGGAAGGCTTCTGGTAACCAAAGCGTGGCTTGGGAGTTAAAAGGGCAAAATGTACCTTCATCTAATAAAAATATTCGATTCCTTGCAAAATTCACAGCACCTTGCGCCAACATGCGGTAAATTGCATCAACATCAGGATCCTTATCTGCCAAAAACTGCATGACCTTCCATGGCTTCAAATCGTTTCCTCGTTGACCGCCTACTCCAGGATGTTTAACAAATTCAATGGGGAAACCCCTCGGCCAACATCCTTGAGCACCGAATTTTTGATAAACATTGAGCCAGCCAACCTCGCTACTCAATCTTTCATTAGAAATGTTGTTTTTTAGTTTTAATGTTTCTTCTAACGCGATTTCAGCATCATCATAAGGGATATTATCATCATCAGTTTCAAAAATAACGGTTGCACCATTTTGAATGGCATAGGCATAACCAAACATTTTTCGTAAATAGGTATTTTCAGGAATCGCTTTAGCCAATAAACTAAGCGACGAGTACGAATACTGGGCCTCTATATTAAAATATGTAACCCCTTCACATTGCCAATCGACCGGACTTTTACGATCTCCTACCACTACAACATTCCAGTTTTTCCATTGCGAGTATCTGCAAATGGCGTCAGTCGGTTTGTTAATTGTTGTGATGATGATAAATTTAGTTTGATTCATAAGCTTTAGAAGTCCCCTCACTATTTATAAGCCTATTTAAAGTGCCAAACGCTAAACGGTATGCAGGTATTGCATAAAATAAACCATAGCCGATTAGTATCGCCCAAATAACCCCTGTTGTCCCCCATAGTCCGGCCAATATTATTTGCAGTATAACTGACGAGATCGCTGCCACACCAATAAAAACACACTGTTTTCCCACTAACGAACCACTATTAAGAAAAACAGACATTGTCCCGCCATAGTTGACCAAAAATACGTAGAAGAAAAAACCAACGAGCAAAGCAGAAGAAGGAACAAATTCTGGTCCAACCCAAAACGAAATAATCGACTTTCCAAATATTAACAGAGGAAGAGCGGCTAATATTCCGGTACTTAAACTAAACTTAAGAGTTCTGATTAA
>JAHIOG010000486.1 GCA_018895675.1 bacterium | reverse complement strand
CCTAATCTTGCAAGCGATATTTATTATGAATTTGTAGGATATCGACATTTTGTCAGTAACGTTGGAACCCTGGGCGGAAATCTAATACTGATGAATTTAGGTGAACAGGATCGTACCGATGAATATGGAAATTTTCTCGGTACATTTTCATCTTATATGATGGCAATAACAGGCTCCTATGGCACCGCCTTATCCCGCACATCAGCCATTGGTGTAAATGTTAAAATGATCTATCAACATCTGACCGATCAGGGAGCCGGGCGGGAAAAAGGTAAAGGAGCATCGACTAATTTTGCCTTTGATGTTGGCTACATGAAGCGTCAGTTCTTAACCAGGAATCTGACCTTTGGAGCATCTATTTCAAATATTGGTCCGAAGATCGCTTTTATTGACGTTTCGCAAGCTGATCCAATGCCCACTAACCTGAAAATGGGTCTTAATTTCTCATTCGGTGGCGAGTATAACCGGGTGACCATTGCATATGATGTGAATAAATTATTAGTTGCATCCTATCCCGACAGAGATATGGACGGTGATGGATTAGTGGGTCATTATGATGAAAATGGTCATAAAAATACCGCCGGTGATTATAATAAAGATGGTCAACAAGAGACTGCTCATACAGATGATTGGTATTTAGGGATCTTTACTTCATGGATTGACGACTGGTTGCTCTTGCATGATTCCAGTGCCGATGGTATAGGTGAAGAAGATGAAGACGGAGATACCAACGATGGTTCAATAATGAAAGAAATTGATAAATTGAACCATAATTTTGGTATTGAATACTGGTACTCTAACCTTTTTGCTATTCGGGTTGGATGTCTTTATGATAAAACCGGTAAAATACTCGTGAAAGATAAATGGCCGGTTCCGACCTTTGGCGCCGGTTTGCGATATGCCGGTCTGGGGTTTGATTTTGGATATACTGCCGGTCAAGCCGGACATCCGCGCCAGAATACGATGATTTTCTCATTGAATATCAAATTTTAGGAGATTTGTCCGGACCAGCGATAAATCAGGATATTTATCACCTTGTTCTGTCAGCTATATCATGAAAAAACGTTTTGTATTTTTTCTAATTTTATTGCTTGTTGCCTTATCTGCACTGAATTCATCAGGCGCTAATATAAAACCATTTTTACGAAAAATATCTCCCGGATTAATTCCAAATACCATGACACAAAGGTCCGTCTCTATTTGTGCGCTGCGGGTTTCATTTCAGGAAGATGACAACGAAGCCACAACGGGAACAGGACAATTTTTAGATTCCGGTACATTGCCATGCGGTGATTTTCCGGAAATTGACCCGCCGCCACATAACAACGCCTATTTTAAAGATCATATCCGGGCGTTGGCAAACTACTACAGTCACGCTTCGAACGGAAAACTTGAAATCGACACACTTCAGTCTGAAGTATTTCCCCTCGATGATTCAACAAGTTACCAGCTGTCCCGAAAGATGGAATACTACCATCCTTTTTTACAGGAAGATTCGGTGGATATCCGTCTGGCGGAGCTTTTTGTTGAAGCTGTGCAACTGGCCGACTTAGATACGAATATCGATTTTAGTCAATATGACGTTGTTGTAGTTTTTCACGCGGGTGTCGGACAGGATTTTGACCTGTTTCTCGATCCGACGCCGTATGATATTCCATCGGCTTATTTAAACAGCAATGATCTGACGAATTATTTCACTGAGATTGGTGACACATTGAGCGGATTTCCGGTAGATAGAGGTCTCATATTACCGGAATCCCAGAACCATCTTTTTTATCCTAATTGGGAAGATGTGTTCGGGGGCGCTTCGATCCCCTGTGACTATCAAATCGGATTGAACGGCACATTTGCCTTTATGTTGGGGTTTTATCTCGGCCTGCCGGGACTATACAATACGGAAACCGGCGAAACAGGGGTAGGAAAATTCGGATTGATGGACCAGGGTTCAGCCAATTTAAATGGTCTTGTACCGTCCTATCCGTCCGCCTGGGAACGTGAGTTCATGGGCTGGGGCACACCAGCAATTGCACAGGGATTCAATGATATAAAACTGAATCATGCTGAGTCCGGATCGGATACAACTCTCTGGAAGATCCCAATAAATGACAATGAATATTTTCTTATTGAAAACCGCTACTCTTATGTACGTCCCGGTGTTACCCTGGATAGTATTCAGTATAAAATTTACCTGGAT
>JAHIOG010000002.1 GCA_018895675.1 bacterium | reverse complement strand
TTATATCAGAAACAATGGGAATGCTTATCCGATTTAAATCTAAGTTTTATTAAATGGATTTTAGATAAACTCGATATTCATACACTAATAAAGCTTGCTTCCGATCTGATAGAATTACAGAATATACAGGAGATTACACCTGACGATCGATTAATATTTATTACAAAGATCATGAAAGCGGATACCTACTTATCGGGAACCGGTGGAAAGAATTATTTAGATACCGGTATTTTTCCGGAAAATGATTTACAGCTTATTTTCCAACATTTCGAACATCCGGTATATCGACAACTTCACGGTAAATTCGTCAGTCATCTTTCGGTACTGGATCTTTTATTCAACGAAGGTTACAATTCACTGAATATAATCAAGGGAGGAATTCGATGACACCTTCCATAAAGAGAATGAATATATTAGCTATCGGCGCTCATCCCGATGATATCGAGATCGGGTGCGGTGGCACCTTAGCAAAATATGCATCATACGGTCACAATATTTATCTTCTTATCGCCACAAACGGCGCTGTCGGCGGTATTGGTGACATCAGAGAGAAAGAGCAGCAACGGTCGGCTGATATTTTGAACGCCAGGGAGGTTTCCTGGGGGGGCTATTTTGATACTGAATTAGAAGTACATAAAGAATCCATCATGAAAGTTGAAACCACAATTAATAAGGTCAAACCAGACAGTATTTTTGTCAATTTCCCTGATGACACGCATCAAGACCACCGCCATATAGCCGCTATGACTAATTCCGCAACGCGTTATATTCGGAATGTTCTTTTCTATGAAACACC
Organism: bacterium; assembly: GCA_018895675.1. GTDB lineage: Bacteria > Fidelibacterota > UBA2242 > UBA2242 > UBA2242 > UBA9312. The sequence continues at coordinate 1,250 of JAHIOG010000002.1, read as the reverse complement.
AACGACCCAGAATTTCCAACCGAATGTCTTTGTTGATATCGGAAAAGATTTTCTAAAAACAAAAATAGAATTACTTAAAGCACATGAATCTCAGATCAATCGCACAAATATCTCCGGCGTTTCCATTATCGAAGTAGCTCAATCGACAGCTCATTTTCGGGGAGTCCAGGCACGAGTCGAATACGCCGAAGCATTCCAATCCTTAAGACTATTCATCAATATATGATCGTTCCACATTACCGTCCGAGTTTTAACCGTCATGAACAAGCTGCCGCCCGGGCAGTCATTGAATCACAATATATTGCTCAGGGAAAAAACGTTCGTCGCCTTGAGCAATTGGTCTCAAAATTTGTCAAAAAAAAGTACGGCATTGCAGTTTCTTCCGGTACAACCGCATTAACTCTCGCTTTAAAAGCATTAAATATTATCGAAGGCGATGAAATAATCATCCCCAGCTATACCTGCACCGCACTTTGGCACGCAGTGAAAGCGGTAAATGGAATTCCGGTTCTTGCTGACATCGAAACTGACTTTTACAATCTGGACCCTGAAGATGTTAAGCGAAAAGTCAATCCAAATACAAAAGCTATCATATTCCCGCATATGTTTGGACAGCCCGGACGAATAATTGAAATATTGGAATTAGGTGTTCCGGTAATCGAAGATATTGCTCAGGCTATCGGATCATCTATTAATGAAAAACCTGTCGGATCATTCGGACATTTATCTGTGGTTTCATTTTATGCTACGAAAGTAATTGGCGCCGGTGAAGGCGGTGCGATTCTCACAAACGATGAATCTATAGTCAGCTACATTAAAGACATTCGGGAATACGATGAAAAAAACGATCTGAAACCCAGAGTAAACGCAAAGATGAGCGACCTTACTGCCGCAGTCGCAATCGAACAATTCAAAAAACTGGAACAATTTACTCAAAAACGACACTCTATTTTTAAAATGTATAAACAGGTACTGAAACCCTATTTAAATATTCCCCAAAACTCAAGGAGTTCATCGTTAATCTCGAATTTGTATCGCTGTATTGTATCCCATCCTCACAAATCAGCCGATGAATTGATTGACATCGGAACACAATACGGTGTAACTCTTAGACGACCTGTTTTTCAACCAATCCACCGATATCTTGGTATCACAAAATTTCCAAACACGGATTTCGCCTGGGAAAGGCAGGTGTCAATCCCGATTTTTCCTGATATGAAAGATGATGAAATACATTTTGTAATTTCATT
>JAHIOG010000485.1 GCA_018895675.1 bacterium | reverse complement strand
TGGCATTCGGTTCCGAAATCGTAATGCAAATCAAACGCCTGATATTAATAATATCTCTACCATTATTACTATTTTCAAATCAATTAACTGTTTCTGATCCAATTCCGGTTTGTGGAACACCGCACACCTGGGGCAAAATCCCGGAAATTGTCATTATAAAACGGCTGGCGAAACCTACTGCCGGCGATACGACATTTTATATCAGGGAAGACCTTCATTCCAGTACTGCTACAATGATCGAAGTATCCTTTTATAAAATCAAGGAGGAGAATGAGATTGTCGTTTATGCCGAAGCAGCTGAGGTCGATTCCGGAAGAATCAAAGATACCGATACAGACAGGTTAGTAACAGCTCTCCTATATGAAACCCCCGCCTCATCAATAAATCCCAATAAGGGAATCATTGCTAATGAAATCGAGATATTCGGGCAAATTCCGGATGTGGATAAAAATGGTAAACTTTTTGTGCTTTTGATTGATGTCAGAGACAATTATGTACCGGATGAGTCTGAGACCTATGTCGCCGGATATTTTGATCCGCTTGATCAGATAAATCAGCCCGGGAAAGGAAATTACGGCGATATTATTTATATCGATACAAATCCGGCAAAAGTGTATGACGAAGCAACCCTCGGCGTCATCGCTCACGAATTACAACATTTAATTCATTATGGAGCAGATTCCGACGAGAGTATCTGGTTAAACGAGGGTCTTTCGGAATTTGCGTCGATTATCCTCGGATTTGAGTCCCGTTCTTTCAGCCTGTTTTTACGTGATACAAACAGACCCTTGAATTCGTTTGACGACAGTGTTACAGACTATGCAAAAGTCGGATTGTGGACATTTTATAATTATAAACGATTTGGCGTTGCTTTTATTCATGATATTGTTCAGGAAAAATCCAATTCATTGGATAGCTACGGTAACGTACTACAGTCCAATGGATTCATAACCACAAAAGAAGAATTAATGCAGGATTGGTTCATCGCAAATCTTATTAATAATCCCGATATATTTGGTGGAAAATATAGCTATAAAGGAGAAAATATCCCCGATGTCCAATCAGATCATTTTTACGGAAGTTTTACAAACGACAATACGATCAGTGTGAAACTGTCCAACGCTGCCGCTCAATATATTCAATTTTATGCCGGTAAGGACATCGAATTTAATCTCGATTTTGATACAGACCCGCAGTTTAAAATGGCAATAATCCGGCATTCAGATGAGGAGCAGGTAAATGTCACATCTCTTACTAAATCACCTTATAATTTTGAAGACCCTGATTTCGGGATCACATATAAAAAAATAACGTTTATTCCGTTCTGGGAAAAGATCACATCGAAAGAAAGTACAATCTCCCTTGCGTATTCAGCCAGCGGTATAGGCGGTGTCGAAGAGTCTGAGATCGTTTACGATGAGTCAGTCAGTTATTACATACAAATGAACGATGCGTTCGCTGCCGAGAAATTTCAATTACCTGATGAATCATCTCAGCTAGCCGGAATCATGGTTAATGTGGGCAAAGACTCGCCGCTGATTATACAGGTTCTCCAATCCCTTAATGGAGCTCCGGTAGAAGCATATGAAATCATCCCCAACCAGATGAGCTGGACGAAATTCTATTTTCCCAATGGTGTATCATCATTGACTACGACTTCATTTTATATTTCAGTCAGCAGCGAGGACTCCAAACAAAGTCTTGGCTATTGTGAAACTCACGAAGGATTTGGCAGGGCTTACTTAAAAACAGGAAGCAATTATTTAGATCTGAATAAATACCAGGTTGGTAATGAAAGTCTCGATGGTGACTGGGCGATTGCCGCCATCATTCGCAAAGAAATCACCAGCAGTCCGATGTTATCGGTAACGCCTGCCATACTGCTGTTCTGGAGTGGCGAATATACAAAAACCTTTGAGATACGGAACCTCGGTTCGGAAGAATTGGACTGGCAGATCACATCGCAAACTCCGGTATGGATGACGGTCAATCCCACGGATGGAAGCAATCTGACGATACGTCAGTCGGTTTCTGTCACGGTGAACAGGAATTTGCTGGACCCCGGTATTTTTAATCATAATTTGGAAATTCAATCGAATGGTGGAAACGACTCCCTGATGGTTTCCATCCTGGAGCGGAATAGAAATCTGCCGCAATCGGCAATTTATCCGGATGATATGATATTTTCCGATCAAGTTACAAAGAAAACACTGAGGGTCATAAATATCGGGATTGGCGAAGCGGGATTCAATTTTCAATCTGATGATCCTGCGCTTGCGTTTTATCCCGTGCAAGGAGTTGTTGGATTGACGAATACAGCCCGCATTGATGTTTTTATCGATCCGGAAAATATATATTCAGCGTCGATTCCGTTTACTTTCTATAACGGGATTGATTCATTAACTATGAATTTTCAATACCAGGGGACAATAACCGGTCCGTCGGATCAGCTGAAAATCTTTTCCGTCATTCCGAATCCATTTCTGACATCGGATAGGCAAACTGTCGATATCCGCATCCGCCTGATCGATGATTCAAAAGCATCGTTGAAGGTTTATAATATTTTAGGGCAGGAGATTGATGACTTTACTATTTCCGAACCATACAAAGGATTGCATGTGCTCCGGTGGGCTGGAAAAAACAGCCGGGGAAACCGCATCAGTAGCGGTGTATATTTCCTGGTATTGCAACAGAAAAACAAGCTCAGTAAGCAGAAACTCTTATTGCTTAATTAAGTCTCACAAGCATCTCTCTAAATCGTTACGGCGGCTGAGAATATCGCAAACACTTTTAATGGAGATTATTTTTACATGGCAGAGCTTGGAAAATTTAACAAACTAAGGGCGATCCTGGAACTGGATTACGGCGTTTATCTTGACGGGGAAGGTTTGGGTGAAATATTGCTGCCCCGCCGGTATGTGCCCGAAAATTGCCAAATAGGTGATGTGATTGAAGTGTTTATTTATCACGATTCCAAAGAGCGGCTGGTAGCCACCACCCAAAAGCCTTTCGCCATTGTTGATCAATTCGCCTTGCTGAAGGTCAAGGCGGCGACTGACGTTGGTGCTTTCCTGGATTGGAACCTGCCGAGGGATCTGTTTGTGCCCTTTCGTGAGCAGAAGCAGAAAATGGTTGAGGGCGAGTCTTATGTAGTTTACGTCTATCTCGATGAAAAAAGCGGACGTATTGCCGCTTCCTCAAGGCTGGATAAGTTTCTGGACAAACAGGAGATTGATTTTCAGGAAGGACAAAAGGTTAACCTTCTGATTTGCGACCGGACCGGGCTGGGGTATAAAGCCATCGTCGACAACACTTGCTGGGGGATACTTTATAAAAATGAGGTTTTTCAGACGTTAAAGAGTGGACAGCGAATTGAGGGATTTATTAAAAAAGTACGGGATGACGCAAAGATTGATCTTTGCCTGCAAAAATCCGGCTATGAAAAGGTGGATGATATTTCGGAGAAGATACTGGATACGCTGAAAGCGCAGGGTGGGTTTATTGCCGTCAGCGATAAAAGTTCGCCGGAGGTCGTTTACGAGTTATTCGGAATCAGTAAAAAAAACTATAAAAAAGCTGTCGGTGCGCTCTATAAAAAGAATATAATCAGAATTGAGGATAAGGGCATAAAACTCCGGGAAAACAATAATAAACCCATTTCCGCCCGAGTATAACGAGGGCTAAATGGGTTTGGAATTCTTCTTTGATGGTTTCGTAAAAAGTATCAAAACTGTCATTCTGAGGAGCTTGCGACGAAGAATCGGGTTGGACTGGTGCGTTGGTCTTAAGCGATCCTTCGGTCATACTTCCCTCAGGATGACACGTATGATTACTTTTTATCTCAGAGATCCCTTTGGGCAAAACAATCAAAATTGACCTGATATAGTCTATAAAACAGCCACAGGATCGGGGTTGGTTTTATTTTCGATAACAGCCGCAAGATCCGGTCTGAATGACACGGAAATTTCCGGGTCGGAGGGCGCTTTCATTGTCAAATCTTCATGTTTATATTCTCTCATTAGTGTCTTGACCAGTTCTTTAACCGATATTATCTCCTTGACTTTATACGCATTTGCGCCGGCAAAAGCAAATCCGCCTCCGAATTTTCCTTTACGGGCAAAGATTAGAGCTTTAGCTATACAGTAAGGCACTTCTGTATAGTTGCAGGTTCGCAGACATTTCCAGGGACACTTGAATGGTTTTTTATTGCCTGCGGATACCGATTCCAGGAAATCGTTGTTGATCGCTCTGCCGGGCATTCCAACCGGACTCTCTATAATTCTTAAATCATCTTTTTGACAGTTTATATACATTTCTTTGAACCGGATATCCGCGTCGCATTCGTGGGTCGCCACAAACCGAGTAGCCATTTGTACGCCGTCGGCGCCGAGCCGGATAAACCTGTAAACATCCGCACCGCTATAAACACCCCCGGCAACAATAACGGGAATTTTTTTACCAAACTGAATTTCAAATGGACTAACTGAGGCTAAAACTTCAGGAAGCAGAGATTCCAGAGAGTTGGATTCGGTGTAGAGTTCGGCAGCTTTGAAACCTAAATGACCACCAGCCAGAGGACCTTCTACAACTACGGCATCAGGAATGTGCCGATACTTTTTAGCCCAATGCTGAAATATGATTTTCGTTGCTCTGCCCGATGACACAATCGGGATAAAGTTCGTATGAATATTATCAAGTCCCTGATCGACAATACGGGAGGGAAGTTTCAGTGGCAATCCGGCGCCCATCAGGATGACATCGACTTTTTCTTCTACTGAAACTTCAAACAAGCTGTCGGAATCCGAAAGCGCCATCATAATATTAACCCCAATCAGTCCATCGGTTTTTGAGCGGGCTGTTTTTATTTCCTGTCTTAACGCCTTGGAATTTTTTTCACTCATATTGCCCTGTAGGTTTGTTCTGAACATTCCAAGTCCAACAGCCGCAATGACACCAATACCGCCCTCATTGGCAACAGCCGAAGCCAAACCCGAGAGAGATATTCCGACGCCCATGCCGCCCTGGATGATGGGTATCTCTGAAGTCAGTTTTCCTATTTTCAGCGTTGGCATTTTTCCAATCATTTTTACTTCTTCCTTTATTTATCATATGCTGTAATTTTACTGTCTATTATACGGAACATTTTGTATTGGTTTTGTAAAAGTACTGTAAAATATTTGGCGTTAGATGTTCAGGTTTGACCGAAAAAGACTTTTAGGATAGTTTCAGTCCTAAACAGACTAAACTAACGTGACCGAGAAAATTCCATTGCATTTATCTTTTATTGGAGTTATTATTATTTCAGAAATGGAAAAAACCGGAAAAATACAAAACGTATTTAAATCTATCTCGTATGTGTTGCAGAATCTTGTTTGAGTCGCATATGAAGGGAAATATCAAAAAGTATAAATTTTTGTCTATAGAGCAAACTTTAAGAGTAGTAAATATCCAATATAAACCTAATTATGAATATTTCTATTAAGATTGATTGTATAAACTACAATAAAATAACTTATATGTGCATGTATCTGTTTTGGTCACATTAAAAAAAATAACCGGGGAGGTGAATATTGAATAAATTGACGCCCAACAAAATGTTTTTTACAAAAGGGGTCGGTTATCATCGTAACAAACTTCAGAGCTTCGAGTTAGCATTAAGAGATGCAGGAATAGAAAAATGCAATTTAGTCTCGGTATCCAGTATCTTTCCTCCAGATTGTAAAATCATCTCCAGAGAAGCAGGTGTTGAATCGCTCGCACCAGGACAAATCACATTTGTAGTAATGGCTCGGGAAAGCACAAACGAGCCAAACCGCCTGGTAGCAGCTGCGCTAGGTTTGGCGCAGCCAAAAGATAAAAAACAGTATGGATACATCAGCGAACATCATGGCTTTGGCGAAACAATGAAAAAAGTATCTGATTATGTAGAAGATCTGGCGGCTACTATGCTGGCATCGACCCTTGGCGTAGAGCTGGAGCCTGATAAAGCATGGGACGAACGAAAACAGCTTTATATTACAGATAAAAATCGCCAATTTGTTAGTCGAAGTATCGCAAAAACAGCAAAAGGACACAAAGATGGATTGTGGACAACTGTGATCGCTTGTGTGATAATGCTTTTGGATTGAAATTTTAACACGAAGGATATATGATCAAATCTAATTCAATATTCAAGAATGCTCCAGACATAACTCCCCGACTTATTAAAAAAGAGATGTCAATTTCTGAACTTGTTCAATTTATGGGAGGCACATCCTTTGAAGCAAGAAAAGTTTTTCAAGGGGCTGAATTGTTCAAAAAAATGATCAATGATGGTGACACTATCTGGCTGGGTATTGCTGGCGCTGGCGTGGCTGGCGGCATGGGTGGAATGATAATTTCTCTGTTGGAAGCTGGCTTTATTGACGTAATCTGCTCTACCGGCGCCCAGGTGTATCATGATCTTCATTTTGCGTTTGATCTTCCAGTCAAAGCCATCAGCCCGCATTGGGACGATGACTTATTAAGGCGACATGGGGATACTCGCATCTACGATATTGGTATCCGCGAAAAAGAAACTCTACAAGCGCAGGACAAGTTTATTCAACAATTTGTAAAAGATAATTATGAAGCGCTTTCGAAAAGTTACTTGTCCAGTTGGGAAATAAATTATTTTTTAGGAATGTGGACGGCTCAAAAAGCAGCACATCCCGAGAGAAGTTTTCTGGTAAAAGCGTCTCAGGTCGGTGTGCCTGTATTTTGGGATTCTCTTGCCAATCATTCGATTGCCATGAATTTTGTACGCACAGATCGGGAAGGTTTTCCCATTAATCTATCTGCACAAAAGGATGTGTTTGATTCTGCTGCTATTGCCTTTTCCTCTGGCGGAACAAGTTTTTTAGAACTGGGAGGAGGAGGTCCTAAAAATTTCATCCAGCAAACAGGACCTACCATTAATCAGATTCTGTCAATTGATTTTGAAGGAGCCGACAGAGGACTTCAAATAAGCACCGCAGTGGAGCGTGAAGGCAGTCTTTCCAGTTGTACTTTTAGCGAGGCGGTTACCTGGGGAAAATATCGTTCTGCTGACGAAGCTAAACTTGTCCAGATATGGAGTGAATACAGTATTATTTTTCCTCTGTTGACTGCTTATGTTTTAGACCTTTGTCCTCATCGCAAACATAAAGATATCATTTCTCAAATGTCTAATTTTATCAATAATTTGGAAACGGCTCAATGAAATTATATTCAAAACAATTTTTGGGACTGGAAGCAGAATTTACTTCATTTGAGAAAGCAGCGGTCGTATTGGTTCCTTTTCCTTATGAAGGAGGGGTCTCTTATGGACTAGGAACGGCTAAAGCGCCAGATGCCATACTTGATGCCTCTTGCTATCTTGAATTATATGATGAAGTGCTTGATGACCAGCCGTATCGTATCGGCATCACAACCGTCAATCCACCAAAGATCGCCAATAATCCAGCGGACATGATTCAAACAATTTATGAAACAACCCTGTTTTTTCTCAACCAGGATAAATTTGTCATACTCATCGGTGGTGATCATTCCATCACTTTCGGTTATTTTAAAGCAATCAAGGAAAAGTATGGGCAAGTATCTGTAATTCAGCTTGATGCACATGCCGATTTAAGAAATACTTATGAAGGCAGTCCATGGAGTCATGCTTGTGTGATGTCCAGAATTCGCGAGATCACTGCTCATACTCTTCAAATTGGAATTCGAAGCCTTTCTGCAAAAGAAGCGGCGTTGGTTAAAAAGGAAAATATTTCTTTGTGTACCATGCATCAATTCAGACAGAGACGTTTTGATTTGGAGGCTGCGCTTAATCTACTGCCCGATCCTGTTTTTCTGACTGTTGATGCTGATGTTTTTGATTGGAGTGTCATTATGAGCACGGGCACTCCTGAGCCAGGAGGCTTATTATGGGATGAAGGAGTTTCGCTGTTACAAAAAATTTTCATGCAAAAAAATGTTATTGGCTTTGATTTTGTCGAACTCTCGTATCAGGAAAACGACCGCAATTCACCCTATGCTGCGGCCAAAATGATTTATAAGATGATAGGGTTTAAATTCTTTATTAACAAAAATATCACTGATTTGGAATTATGATACTTTTTATTATTTAATCGCAATTTAATTAGTAGGGGGAAGAAAAATCTATAAATGAAAGTAGCCATTGTTTACAATCGGAATATGTCTAATGTTATCAATAAGTTTGGTATGCAGAATAAAGAAATTTATAATCCCGCAACTATTAAAAAAGTATCTAAGGCGCTAGAAGATGGTGGACATAATGTAGAAGCCATCGATGGAGATATGCACGTTATAGAACGCATTGAAAATTTTATGCCCAGAATTCTTGAAGGGGAGCGGATGGGGATAGTTTTTAATATGGCATATGGTATACAGGGGGAAAGTCGGTATACACATATTCCTTCAATGCTTGAAATGCTGGGAATACCATATGTCGGTTCAAGCCCTTCAGGACACGCCTTAGCTTTGGATAAAGTAATAACAAAAATTATATTGCAAAAACATAATGTTCCCACACCGAATTTTTGGGTATTTTCTGATCCTTTCGATGATTTAGAAGCAGTTCAATATCCTGCTATTATTAAACCGAAGATGGAAGCCGTCTCCTATGGATTGAGTATTGTACACAACAGCGATCAATTGAAAGAAGCAATTGATAATATCATTAAGGAATTTAATCAACCTGCATTAGTAGAACAATTTATTCGTGGTAGAGAATTTGCAATTGGTTTGTTAGGAAATAATCCAATCGAATCATTTCCAGTTTTAGAAATTGATTTAGAAAATAATCCAGATGCAATCCAAACCTTAGAAAACAAGTCATCCAATCCAAGGCAAAAAATATGTCCTGCTGATTTACCAGATGAAAAATCAAAAGAAATGACTCAATTAAGTGTTAAAGCATTTAAAGCGCTGCAGCTCCGTGATTTTGCTCGTGTTGACATACGAATGGATGAAAATGGTAATATTTTTATATTAGAAATTAATTCGATGGCGAGCTTAGGTGGAACGAGTTCTTACCCTTATGCGGCATCTAAGGTCGGATATGATTTTAAAGCATTGGTAAATAAAATACTTGATGTCGCTGCTTTAAGATATTTTACATCAACAGAATTTCCTGCAGATGAAATTCAAAATTATAGAAAAGTACCCTTAAATGTTCGAATCCGTGGATTTGTGAGAAACCGCCAAAGTAATATTGAAAATTTATTAAAGCAGATGGTCAATATTAATACCTATGTTCGTAATGTAGAAGGAGTTAACAGTTTAGCAGGTTTAGTAAAAAATCATCTAAGTACTCTTGGATTTCATCACCAGGTATTTTCACAAGTGGAGGTTGGAAATATTCATTTTTTTACAAATTCTGACAATGAAGAATATGATATTCTTTTATTGGGCAACCTTGATAATGCTAATAAACTATCCGATCATGAATATTTTACTGAATCTGAACAAAAACTTTATGGAACAGGAATTTGGGAGAATAAAGGTGGTTTGATAGTTATGATCGCTGCTTTACAATCGCTTCGCTTTGTCAAACACATTAAAAAGATTAAAATCGGTATTTTGCTTACAAGTGATGATAATCTACAAGGAAAATTTGCAAAGAATGTTGTTAAACGAATATCAAGTAGTGCGAAGTATGTTTTAGGGTTACATGGCGCTTTTTTAAATGGCGGTCTGGTTACCTCACGCTCTGGTGCTGCAGTTTATCATTGCCAGATGAATTTAATGAAGACAGATAATGCTGCTTATGTAGCAGTTGCCAGTAGTCTGTTTTCAAAATTAATCAGTAATTGGTCAGATTTTTCTGATGCTGAAAATGGTTTGGTTATTTCACCGCATAATCTTCAATTAGAATCAAATATTACAGAACCTTATGCCCATGGTTCAGTACGCCTAAGCGTACGATTTAATGATTCTGAGCAAATGAAACTTATTGACACTAAAATTAAAAAAGTCATACCTAAGAAATATAAAAATGTTATTTATTTCCAGATTGAAGGTGGTGAGCGCCGCCCTTCCATGATTCGATCAGAAAAAGTTGAATTTCTTTGGAAAATAATTAGAAATATTGCCAATAAATTGGATATTAATTTGAGAGAAGAACATCGTTGGAGTTCAGCAGATATATGTTTTGTTGATCAGAGTAAATATACAATTGATGGTATGGGCCCAATTGGCTCAAAACCATCCAATAAATCAGAGTATATCCTTAGACATAGTTTATTAGAAAGAACTTTATTATTAGCAATGTCATTATATAACTTAGTTGAAAAACATTAACCCTACAACGTCATTTAGGAAATATGATGCGATATATAGTTCCAACTAGCAATTGTAAATACTACATTTGGTATATTAAATTTTTAAGTTACGTAGTAGGGTTAAGATATGGACAGTAGCTAACAAAAGGTACATGTTGACATCAAGGGCTCTGAAGAAATCCGCACGTCACATGCATTCAATCCCCGCGGCGGCTTAATCATAGCGTCGTATTTAAACTAACAGTAGTTCTATATAGCCTACACATCCGGTGTCGGCGTCTCAGAAAATGAATAGCAGAGCCGGATGGCACACGGGAAAATGGTTTATTAATCACACACATATTTTCTATCCTGGTATCCCGCAGTGAAAGAGAATAAAAAAATATTTACTTTAAATGTAAGATTCTTGTTATTAATGTATTTTACTATTATCTTTTAATCAAAGAAACAGCGAACGAGGTAAAAATGGACGTTAAACAGATAAATAAAAGAATAAAAAAAATTCCCCCAGGTTTAGTACCAGAAGTTATGGACTATATTGATTTCTTGATTAACAAATATGGTACTCATATAAAAGATAATAAATCTTTTAACTTTTCCTGGGAGAGTGGTTTATCTGATATATCTATCGAATGTAATTCAATAGATTTACAGCATAAAGCTTTGAATTGGCGTTGATGTATTTATTGGATACCAATATATTTCTTGAGATTCTATTAAACCAAGAAAAAAGTTCAGAATGTAAAGAGTTTTTGTTAACTAATGAAAACCAGATATTTATTTCCGATTTTTCACTTCATTCAATTGGTGTGATTCTATTTCGTTATAATAAATCTGAAATATTTAGATCGTTCATTGAAGATATAATATCAAAAATACGACTATTGAATCTTCCTGCTTCTGCTTATGATGATATATCCTCATTTTCCACAAAACTAAAATTAGATTTCGATAATCTTTATCAATATAGTGTTGCTAAGTATTATGATCTTCATATTGTTACTATAGATTCAGATTTCAAGAAAATAAAAGATTTAAAAGTGCATTTTCTTTAAATGTTGTGTTCTACTTTCAATTATTAGCGTGGTCTAACAACGAAATCATCCTGAACGTAAACGCGTCGACTTCCCTCGCATTTTTTTAAGTTCATTAAGCGTTTCAATCGTCTCATGCGCCATCGGTTGGATTCAAATTGACAGTAGTTATCTGTATAGCCTACATATCCGGCGTAGGCGTCTCAGCAAAGGTAGATGGCAAGGCCGGGGCGTGGGTTTTTCAATTACCCGCATCTCTTTCCATTTTCCGCCTAAAAAGCGAATATAGAACGCTACACCG
>JAHIOG010000484.1 GCA_018895675.1 bacterium | reverse complement strand
AAGTAAGGCAGAATCAAGAAAATTAAAATAAAGATGAAAATTTTCACCATATAACTGACTTTGGACTGTATCAATCGTCAAATGAAGATTTGCTTTTGCAATAACGGTATTTTTATCATGCAGCTCGTCTTCAAAGTTAAATTTAATATATGAATAGGTTGATCTCCCGGAATTAATAAACATATGTGATTCAGAGTTCTCACTCGTTTTAAAGGATAAAATCGACAGGTCTTCACTCGGTATGATCTTTATTGTATCCCGGGCGCCGTCTTTAATATAAATCACTTCCAGCCAGGGGTAATATGTCCCATCTTTCGAATAGATAGCTTGAATGCCGGAAAGACTTGTATCCGATTGTTGCAGCACCAGGGTATAGTCTGTATTACTGCTGTCATGCCAACAGACAACAAGGTTAGTATCCAACGGAATTGATAGTGTATCGCTTTCACTGAATGTGTGCAATTTTAACAATTCTAAATCATAAATATTTACATCGAAGTTATTAACATTCGTACTGTCTTCCGTCCAGGGATCAATACCACTGTTATTTAATTGAGATATTGAAATATCTATGGATGGATTCTCTATTCCTTCTAACTGAAATTGATGATATGTCTGAAGATAAAGTGATACTGAGATCAAAGAATCAAGCGTATCCGGCAGAGCGCTCAGATTCGCAAATTTCATCAGCGTATATGCATAAACATGTTCATCATTCCCAACGAATAAAATATCAGATTTACCAAGACTTGGTTCAATCGTTCTCTGGGCAAAATTTAGTGAATCTGCATAGCTAGTAATTGATTCAAATTCCAGTGGCGTCTCATCTGTCTGTAAGGACGGAATCTTTTCTTCACATGCCCCAATAATCAATAAAATGATAAGAACCAACCATTTGAAATTGTGTATAATGGATGCCTGGTGCTGTATTTTTATCGAACGTCCTGCTGGACGATTCTGCGCTCTATAGTTTTTCTGCGATTCTAATAATTTCATCTGCAAAATTCTGCCATTCTTCCGGAGATTCATTCTTTAGATTATACGTCGTTATCTTAGATTTGCCGTCTTCAAACAGGCGCTTAAATATGGGATCTGCCGTATAGGTTTTCAACAAGTCATCTGTCGTATTTATCATCAAGGTATGGTCGCTGAGCTTATGAGCCGCCGCCACACAGTCAAGTTTATCACCATCTTCAATCAGTTCCGGATCGATATTCGTTAGACCAATCCGTTTATAGTCATCCAGTAAAAATTTTGACCGTGGATTTTTAGAATATAAAATTTGAAGTATTTTTACATCATCAAAATAGGAATTATCCAGAATATTTGATTTGACTAATAGTGGTAACAAACTCATCTGCCAATCATTCACAAGGATAACTTCCGGTTTCCACCGTAAATAATTCAGTGTTATCAATGCTGCCGAAACGAAATATCCAAATCTCAGTGCGTTGCGACCAAATTCCGAATCCTTTTGTTCCTCATAGAGTTCTGGAACATTATTAGTATAATAATTATCGTGCTCCAAAAAGTAGACCTGGACTTTCGTATTCGGTATAAAAGCAGATTTCACACTGGCTGTCACCGCTTCGTTTTGATACTTAAGATCCATGTCTCTCAAACGAATAACTTCACGAAGAATATATCGTCTTTCACTGATAAAGGAATATTTCGGCATCATTAACCGAAAATCAAATTTTCTCTCATTAAATACTACCGGGATTTCTTTGGAAATAGATGCCAGCTGGTAGCTTTCTGCAAAGGGTACGATCTCGGGTGTCAACAAATAAATTCGTTTAATCATAATCTCGTTTCACAAATTGTTAAGCATTTTTTACGTATTCACTTTGGGGATAATAATCTATTAATCTCTGGAACTCATCGATCGCTTTTTCACGTTCCCCCAATGCCACATAGCATAATCCCAGTTTAAATTGCGTATCATCATCTTTGTTTGTATTTTTAAAAGCAAAAACCTTCTCGAATTCAACTATTGCACGTCGGTATTGTTTCATCGAATAATAACATTCTCCGATCCAGTACTGGGCATTATCGGCAAGTTCATGAGATTTATCTTCAGATAATAGCTGCCGGAATAACTCAATAGATTCATCATTTTGAGTATTCTGGTGGAATGTCAAAGCCTGCCGGTAACGATCACGATAACTCCCGGTTAAAGATAATGCGGGAGAACCGGTCTCAACAGATGAAATTGACTTCGTTTCACTTAAGCTTGAGCCCAGAGATACAATCCTGTTTTCCAGCATTACCAGTTGTGAAAGGATCTCAAAATTAATACTATCGGTATAACTTGTGCGACGTTCATTCAGCTCAATCTGACGGCGCAATCTCACAATATCCTGGCTCAATGACGCCGTTACCATTTCAAGCGTTTTGACCGAGCTATCCATTTGAGCAATTTGCTTCCCAATGGTATTTGATGGCTTATCCGAAGTGTCAAGTTTTTTAATTTTTTTCGAAAGGCTATTCATAAATCGAATTGTCTTACTCAGTTTCTGTTCTATACTACTTACTTTCTTTTCCAGATTAACTACCTGAGCATCCTGAGTGATATTTTTATCCTTAGGCTTTGCCATCAATACATCAGCCAAAATCAACCACATAAGAGCAAATATTACACTAAAATAAATACATGGACGGAGTGTTTTAATCTGTTTCATTTATATTCTTTTTTAAATTACAGACATAAAATCCAGCATCAAAAGCTACGAAATTCCCTTTAATAAACAAATGATAATTTATATTATTAATGAGATTAGCGGTGACGGTCCATACTGAGATTAAACACCAACCCAATCATTAAAAAACAGGTGATAATAAAGGAGCCTCCATAACTCAAAAATGGTAGTGGCAGACCTGTTACCGGCATCAATCCGATAGTCATAGCCACATTAATGACGGCATGAAAAAACAGAACACTGGTCACACCTATAACTACAAGCGAACTGAACCGGTCTCTGAGACGGAAAGCAACACTGATCAGGATCACAGTAAGTATCAGGAACAAAAGAAGCACGCTCCCCACCCCTATAAAACCATATTCTTCACCAACCACCGAAAATATGAAGTCAGTGTGTTGTTCCGGTAAAAACTTCAAATGTGTCTGAGTTCCGTTCCCGATACCCTTCCCAAAAAGGCCACCGGATCCCACTGCGATTTGCGATTGAATCACCTGGTAGCCGGATCCCTGCGGATCTGCTTCGACATTAAAAAGTGTTAAGATGCGATTCTGCTGGTAGGGTTTGAGTCGGTTCCATAGAACCGGAGTAGCAAATCCGAGTGACAGGTTAAATATAAACAACACAATCGCCAGCCAGATTTTTTCTTTACTGAAATACAGAATAACAATCAGGCAAAGGACCCAGATGAAAAAACTGTAGAAATTAAAAGCAGTTAAAATGCTGATAACCGGCGCAATGATAATGAACAGATGGTAGATTCGCGCTCCCGCCCATATCAGCATTGGGAAAACCAGGATAATATATATCATTGATGTTCCGAGATCCGGTTGTTTCAATACTATTGCCATCGGTAATAACGCAAGAAATAAGGGAATGATGAGAGATTTGAAATCTGAAATTACCAGATCGTTTTTTGATAAATATCGGGCAATTCCGATGATTACAATTATTTTCATAAACTCCGATGGCTGAAAATGGAACGGACCAAGAACAATCCAGCGATTTGCACCGGCAACTGAATTTCCAATAAAATACGGGGCAATGATCAACGCAATACCAATCCAGTAAAGGATAAGTGCTCCATTAAATAAAAGTTTCCTTTGCGCGAAAAAAACAACCAGAATCGCCAGAAGTCCAACAATCATCCAAAGTATCTGCTTCCCGATAACCTTCTTAAAAAACGGCGCTTCCACGTGTAAAGAGGCGCTGTATAATGCAATAAGTCCCGAAATGCAGAGCAAAAATACTGTAATAAACATCAACAGATTGGTATTTGATACCGAATTGGTAATCCAGTTTGTCTTCTTCAATCTCTATTAATACCCCTACTTGTGAAATGTTGCGGAACCAATTCTTTCTGATAGTATCTAAACAACCTCGAAGCAATCACAGCTGCCTCGCCCCCTCCGGAGCCTCCATGCTCAACCAAAATCGCTATAGCAATTACCTGCTCATTTTTTTTGACGAATCCAATGAACCAGGAATGTGGATCACCATGTGGATTCTGAGCTGTTCCGGTTTTCCCATATACATCTAATCCCCGTACTTTAGCCGCTCGACCGGTGCCCGTTCTGGAATTTACCACATCGTACATCGCTTTCTGGATGAATTCCCAGCTCGATGTTGAAATATCATCTATCGAATCACCTGTCGATTGGGCAAAGTAATGAAAGCGATCATTGTCCCGGTCAAAATATTTCAACCCAAGATGGGGAGTACTCAGTTTTCCATTGGTTGCCAACGTTCCGGCAAACCTGACCATCTGTATGGGTGTAACCAACAGGTCGCCCTGCCCGATGACCAGATTCAACTTATTGCCTTCGGTCCATCCACTAATACCGTATTTTTCGTCCATAAAAGCTTTATCCGGGACAAGTCCCTGAGATTCGCCATACATATCGATGTTAGTTAATTCACCGAAACGAAATTTTCTAGCATATTCAGCCCATATATCTATGTCTATTTTTCTGATCAGGCTGAAAAAATAGACATTGCATGAATTAACGATGGCATCATACAGGTTCATCCGACCGTGACCTCCCAACTTCCAGCATTTAAAATCTCTGCGTCCCAGCTTATAACTACCTCGACACCGGAAACTTGTTTTTGGATCGAGAATGGTTTCCTCGAGGGAAGCAAGCGCAGCCACCATTTTGAACGTTGAGCCCGGAGAATATGTCCCTTGTGTAACCCGGTTGTAAAGCGGTTTATCCGGATCATTGCGTAAGCTATTCCAGACATCCGATCTCACAATTCCCGAGAATAAATTCGGAGAATAATCGGGTTTGCTTACCAGAGATAATATTTCACCATTTAAGGCATCCATAGCAACTATTACACCCTTTTTCCCATTCAGTAGTTCTTCCGCATATTGTTGTAGCCCAAGGTCAATTGTTAAATAGAGATCATTGCCGAATTTTGATTCAACACTGCGTTTATTTCTGACTTCTCCGACTTCCTGACCGAAAGCATTCACCTGAACAAAACTATAACCTCGCTTCCCGCGTAAAATACTCTCATACTCATGTTCAACGCCCTCCCACCCAATCAAATCTCCCGGACGATAACCATAATCTTTGATCATCCGTAGATCCTTTTTACCGACTTCCCGTAAATATCCGAGAACCTGACTTAAATTGGCGCCGGCAGGAAAAGATCGTATAGGTTCTAAAGAGAAAAGCACGCCTGGTAATTCAAGACGTCGTTCCTCAAGTTCAGTTAAGGTTTCAAAATCAATATCTTCTGCTATTCTTGCCGGCAGAAATTGTCCTCTCCAGTTTTTCCTGACTCTTCGTCGTATTTCCTGCTCTGGTATTTTTAGAATCTCACTCAAAATATTGTATACATTCTCATTTTGCCCAACTTCAAAAGGAATTAAATTAACATTGTACTGGGATTTATTATCAGCAATAATATTCCCATTACGATCAAAAATAATTCCGCGCGGGGCTTCCCGTGATATTACCCGAATTCTGTTTGCTTCGGCGATTCCGGCAAAACGGCTGTATTGCACTATCTGTAACTGGTACAAACGGGCAATCAGAATTACAAACAGCGTTAACACAATTAATATTAAAAGATTTCGCCGTTCTAATGTGACATTATTCTGCGAATAAAACATATCTAATATGATTCAATTGAAAAAATATAGTCCAGCAATATAAATATAATGGACGTATAGATAGTTTCAGGAAGCACATAGCGTAATAGAATCAATTGTGTTCCGTAATCGCTTGATTTAAAATTGATCAGAAAAAATATCGCAAAATGAATAAAGATAACGAGAACATAAATACTATAGAACGTAATATGATTAAAACGGTTTCTCCGGTTTTTAAAATAACCGGCAAGAAATCCAGCTACCGTCTTTGACAAAGCAGATAAGCCGAAAAATGAGCCGATTCCAATAATATCAATGATCATTCCAATACCAAAGCCATATAATTGTCCGAAAACACGCCCCTGGAGAAGCGCTACAAACATCACCAGAATTAACACAAAATCGGGCTTAATATTCTGTATTGATAACCACGGCGCAATGATTATCTGAAAGATAATTGCCAGTAAACTAAACCCGAGTAATAATAAAAACTTCTTCATTGTTAATAGGATAAAATGATAAAGGCTTCCTCAGTCGTATCAATATCGACATAGGGACGAATAATAGCCGATTGAAATAATCCATTCTCTGAACGATTCACTTCAACAACTTTGCCAACAATCATGTTTGGAGGATATATTTTACTATAACCGGAAGTCAATACCAATTCTCCCGGGTGGATTTCAGCGGTATTTGGAATTTCACGGACTTCGGCGCGCCCATCGGGATGCCACATTATTATTCCCAGCACTCTTGAATCCTGAAACTTAACGCTAAGCCTAAAATTCACATCCAAAAATATCTGGACCTGAGTGGTTTTATCACCTACCGCAATCGTTTTGCCGACAATTCCTTTGGTCGAAATGACCGCCATATTCGGCTGGACGCCCTTTTGGCTACCGACATTCAGTAAAATTGAATTAACAATCGCTGTGGCGCCTTTATTAATAACTTTAGCCGGGATTATATGATAAGCAGAGCTGTCAAGAAAATTCAGCATTTTTCTCAATCGCCGATTTTCAATATATGCCTCTTTAAATTCAATATTTT
>JAHIOG010000483.1 GCA_018895675.1 bacterium | reverse complement strand
TACGGAAGGCGACGGTATTGTATTTGAGACTAATGCGAATGTACCGACCGGAGCAGCCGAAGGAGCATCCTTTGAGCCGACAGGAACCGTAACCCATACCGAAACTAACGGACCCGATGCGGGTTACAGCATTGAAATTGTAGTCCATACGGCTGATTTCGGATATCAGGTTGGTGATACGGTGATGCTGAGCGCCTGTATCTGGGATCTGGATTATTCAAGTGCCGACGCCTATGATGCTAATATCTCCGATTATGCACCGAATTGGTGGGGAACACAATGGGTGGATCCCGGATTTGAGAAGTATTATATGTATCGTGGTGTTGTTCTCTCAGAACAACATGGTACAGCCATTGATGATGATATACCTGTAACTGTTACGGATTTTAAACTCTATCCAAATGTACCGAATCCATTTAACCCGTCAACGACTATTTCTTTTCAGATTCCGGCCGAGTCACAGGTTAGACTGGATGTGTACAATGTCCTTGGACAGCATGTGAAATCTCTGGTAAATAAAAAATTACAGCAGGGATATCATTCAGTTGTTTGGAACGGGGTGACAAGCGAGAACCGTCCTGCACCTTCCGGCATTTATTTCTATAAACTGACCACCGGGCAGACTTCTAAGGTTGCCAAAATGGTTCTTTTCAAATAAACTACCTATAAAGCTGCAGCTCCCATTTGCGGGAGCTGCAGCTTAAATTTGATTAATAGCGGTTGAAAGAGATGAAACTTCGAAGCCCTTTTTTTATCCTTTTTATTCTTGGATTGTCGTTGGTACTTTATGCCGGAATAACCGGAAAAATTGCAGGGTATATTACTGACGCCGAGACCGGAGCTCCGCTTACCGGTGTTAATGTGATCCTGATGGAAACTAGTGTAGGCGCTGCGACGGACCTGAATGGTTATTACGTTATTTTGAATGTTCCACCCGGGAAATACAGTCTAAAAATATCCATGATCGGTTACCGGGAAGTCCAGTTGAATGACGTTCCGGTTCATACCGATTTCACCACTTCCGAAGATTTCCAGTTGCAGCAAACGGTTTTGGAAGGTCAGGGAGAAGTGATTGTTATGGGACGGCGACCGGATATTCAACGGGACAGGACCTCTACCATGACAGTGATCGGGTCAGATGAGATCAGCAAGATGCCGGTGACTGAATTTCAGGAATTAATAAATTTGCAGGCAGGTGTGGTAAACGGTCATTTTCGGGGTGGTCGACAAGGTGAAGTTTCATACATGATAGACGGTATTTCGGTATCCGATCCTTATAACGGTAGCATGGCGGTAGAAGTCGAAAACAGCTCGATCCAGGAAGTGAAAGTGATCAGCGGAACGTTCAGCGCCGAATACGGGCAGGCCATGTCCGGGATTGTCAATATTATTACGAAGACCGGCACGGAGCACTTCGGGGCCAATGCAAATTTTTATTCCGGTGACTACGTGAGTCGCCATGATCAACCTTTTTTTAATATCCGGGAATTTGATCCCGCGGGTATCCGCAGCGGTGAACTTACCCTAACCGGACCACTGGTTTTTATTCCAAAGACATCCTTTTTTATTTCGGCCCGAAAATTAATTTCCGATGGCTATCTTTACGGACGATCCGAATTTCAGCCGTCTGATTTATCTAATATCGACGATTCCAATCCGGCAAACTGGACTATTCAGCGCAGCGGTAACGGTAAACCCCGGGCGATGAATCCTAATGAAAAAATAAGCCTGAACGGGAAACTATCGTTAAAAATGTTCTCCGCTTTGAACCTTGAGCTACAGGGTAGCTATTCCAATAGTAATTGGAAAGATTACAACCACCTTTTCAAATACAATCCTGACGGCATTATAAATCAATATCAGGATCGTTATCAGTTTTCCACGAGTCTGACCCATATCATCAGCCAGAGTACTTTTTATACTTTCAAATTCAACCAACTTTATAATAATTATGAATCTTATGTTCATGCCGACCCTTTCGATGCAGCTTATGTGAGTCCCCAATTATTGCGGCGGCTCGGTTTTGGATTTTATACCGGCGGTATGGACATGAGCCATTTTTATCGTAATACAAGGGTAAATACGTTTAAATGGAACCTTACTTCACAGATAAACCGGCGCCACGAATTGAAGGGCGGTTGGGAATATCGTCTGAACAATCTCTGGCTGCATCAATACAGTTTGAGGCTGGACCGTACGACCGACTGGCTGCCCGAGATTTACCCTGAAGAGAGTGTCAACAACAATCAATATCGACATAAACCCCGTGAATATGCTCTATGGTTGGAAGATAAAATGGAATTTCAGCGGATCATTCTGACCCTGGGATTACGCTGGGATTATTTTGACCCCGATGGTGTAGTACCGAAAGACCTGCGGGATCCACAAGGAACATATAAGGGTATAGAAAATCCATTTAAAGAAGCCGCCACCAAACAGCAGTGGAGTCCGCGGCTGGGCATTTCCTATCCCGTTACCGACCAGGGTGCAATTCACATTTCCTATGGTCATTTTTTTCAAATACCCAATTTTGAATATCTCTACTATAATTCCGAATTTGAGGTTCAGGGCGGTGCCCTTAGCACTATCATGGGAAACGCCGATCTGGAACCGAAAAAGACGACGATCTATCAGGTTGGACTCCAGCAGATGCTGAATCAGACCCTGGTAATGGAATTGACCGGTTATTATAAAGATATCCGCAACCTGGTGGGAACGCAGATCAATGAATTATATGTGCTCGGCGACAGCTATGCCCGGTATGTTAACCGGGATTACGGGAACGTGCGCGGCATCGCCGTTTCATTAACCCAAAACCCGATTGGAATTTTATCCGGGGCTATCGATTATACCTATCAAATCGCCGAAGGCAACGCTTCCGATCCCAATGCCGTTTTCTACGACCAACAATCGGATCCGCCGCGGGCTAGCGAGATTCAGACGTTTCCGTTAGACTGGGACCAGACGCATACTCTAAATATATCGGTAAACCTGAGCC
>JAHIOG010000482.1 GCA_018895675.1 bacterium | reverse complement strand
TTCGTCTATACTTAAATACTTATAGTCTTCATAAAGATAGGGTTCGCCGAAATTAAAGTTCACGTTCATAGAACGCACCCGCCAGTCGCCACGTGTTTTTGCCAGATAGAGTCCCTTCATTCCTATTGGTAGAATATCTGCTTTCGCATTTTTCGCCAGATGAAACGCTCCCCTTCGGAACCGATTCATCTTTCCTGTAACGGTGCGTTGTCCTTCCGGAAAAATCAGAATGGACGTTCCCCGATGCAGCGCTTCTCTGGCTCTGTCCATACTCTGAATTGTTTCTTTCAGACTACCCCTTGCCACCGGTATGTTTCCCCATCTGGTCGTCATTTTACCCCAAATCGGCCAGGAAAAATGATCCGCCAACTCAAGTACAGAGAAAAACAGAGGTATATAGCCGGGACAAATAAATGCATCCAATAAGGATTCGTGGTTGCAGATAATCAAATAGGGCTTTGTATGGTCAAACCTATCAAGACCGGTCACCTTCACGCGCACTCCGATGCTTCGCAGCATCAAACGGCACAATGGTCTGATTAGTATGACGATCTGTTGTGGTGAATAGAATATCATTCCGATGAATACCAATGCAGCTATCAGTGAAAAGATCGCAATGGCAACAATCCACCTATAGATATATACCACATATTGCATTCAAATCTTCCCTGTTATCTCAATACCTCACCCAAAAAGCAGATTGAAATATAATAATAAAGCCCTGAGCTCCAAATGCTTTTTACTCTCAGTGCCTTTTAACCTGGATTATTCACCAGCTCGTGAATTAATCAGGTTAAATAGGGTATCATCCGCGAAGATGTTTTAAAACAGGTAAACTAAACCCATCCTTGGGGCAAGGAATTTGATTGTTTTTTTTGAAAACTGACGTAGTATGAGAATCCGTCGTACTCTAACTCTGTTGGGAGCACTTAGCTGCCTTTTAACTTGATTTTACAAGGAGCTGGGATTAAATTTGCTATGCTCGAAACGACGGGCTTGAAACACTTGTACTGATTGTAAATATTGAAGTTAGAGAAATAAAGTGAGAAAAATAATCACCGTCGCCAATCAAAAAGGTGGGGTCGGTAAAACTACCACCGCTGTAAATATAGCCGCCGGCTTAGCCGTATCAGAAGTCAGCACATTACTTATTGACATGGATCCACAGGCGAATGCCACCATTGGTTGCGGCATCGATTATAGGTCTCTCGATAAAAGTATTTATGAGGTTTTGATAAATGGGCGGGATATTAACGATGCTATTTACCAGACGGAAATCCCCTACCTTGATATTTCACCCTCAACAACGAATTTGGTTGGCGCTGAGATTGAAATGGTTTCCCTGATGGGACGTGAAACTGTTCTTAAAAAGGCTCTTGAAAACCTTAAAAAGGATTACAAATACATCATTATTGACTGCCCGCCCTCGCTTGGATTATTAACGATTAACAGCCTGACCGCATCCGGCTCCGTCATTATTCCCATCCAGTGCGAATACTATGCAATGGAGGGCTTGGGACAGTTATTACATACAATCCGACTGGTGCAGAAAAGTCTCAATCGCGAACTTCAGATCGAAGGTGTACTTTTGACAATGTACGACTCGCGATTAAGGCTCTCACAAGAGGTTTCAGACCAAATTCGCAGTCATTTTAAGGATAAAGCATATAAAACTGTCGTTCGCAGAAATGTCCGTCTGGGCGAGTCGCCAAGTTTCGGAAAACCTATCATTCTATATGACGCGTCATCGGCGGGAGCACATGATTATATGGATTTAGTTGGAGAAATACTTAGCAATGACAGCCAAGAGATTAGGTAAAGGCCTCAGCGCCATAATCCCTGAATTTCCACTGGGAATTGACCTCGTCAACTCGATTGCCGAGATAGAAGTTGAAAAGGTACGCGCCAATCCCTACCAGTCTAGAAAAGAATTCAACCTTCAGGCAATGGAAGAATTAAAACAATCGATCCGTGAAAACGGCATTATTCAGCCGATCACAGTCCGGCAAATTGATGACGGATTTGAACTGATCGCCGGAGAGCGCCGTCTCCGTGCGTGCATAGAATTGGAGCGACAAAGTATTCCCGCTTATGTATTGTCAGTATCAGGTGAAGTCGAAATGATGGAACTGGCGCTAATCGAAAACCTTCAGCGGGAAGATCTGAATCCTGTCGAGGAAGCTGAAGCCTACTACATGCTTTCAAACACTTTCGATTTGTCTCATGAAGACATCGCCACAAAAGTGGGCAAGGATCGGTCTACCATTACAAATTCACTGCGCCTGCTAAATCTTCCACCGGAAATATTGAGGGATTTACGGGATCAGAAACTTACAGCCGGACACGCTCGACCAATCGTGTCCATTACAAATAAAGATCAGCAAATCAACCTCTGGCGTCGCATTAAACGAGACGGTCTCAGTGTTCGTGCCGTCGAAGCGCTTGTCAAGAAAATTGACTCATTACAGCAAAGACCCGAGCTGGCAAAAAAACAACTTCCGGTAAAGATTTATAAATCTATTGAGAATCGGCTGATGCACATCATCGGATCCCGGGTAAAAATCAAAGGAAAAGAAAAGGGTTTTATTGAGATAGAATTTTATTCAAAAGAAGATTTGACCCGGTTGGTTGAATTATTTGAATCTATAGAGGAACAAACAAATTGAAAAAGCGATATTACACGCTGCACTTAATCAGCGATAGCCACCCCAATCCTTTCAAATTGACATTTAATATTATTGTTGTGCGCCTGATTATCACGTTCCTGCTCTTGGTTATCATAGGAGTTATTGCAGGAACAGTTGTTTTTCTTCCCAGGGCTCTAAAATACGATGCGCTTACTGCTGAAAACGAACAACTCATTAAAGATCGATTAAAAGTCATTCAGATTCTCAGCGATTATAATAAAATCCGCCAAATGGACCAATACATCCGTTCGGTCCTGGGGGCGGATCTCAATGTGCCTTCTATGGATTCCATTAATGTCGATTCCCTGTTCATTTCTCCCGGTATAATCAATCACCGGAAAGAAAAAGCAATTGAGATCAGCTATCTGGACAATGTTCCTATCTACCCGCCAGTAGATGGATACATCACCCAGGGGTTTGTTGATGATCATGTTCTGACTCAAGACAACCATTACGGGGTTGATATTGCTGCTCCCGAAGGACATCCGATACGAGCGTCCGCTTCGGGAGTCGTCGTCTTTTCCAATTGGACCCATGACCTTGGCTACACGGTTATTATATATCATCCCAACGGGTATTTTACAATTTATGGACATAATCAGAGAAATGTCGTAGAAGAACATCAATATCTTAACCGGGGTGATATCATTGGATATTTAGGTAATACCGGCATCAGTAAGGGACCGCACTTGCATTTTGAGATCTGGCGAGAGGGGAAGCCTATTGACCCGCAGAGTATGATATATTCCTACAGGCGGTCGGATGTCTCGGTAAAAAATTACGGAGGTTAGTTAATACGTTATGACGAAAAAGAAAGACACTGCGATCAGTACTATTTTAGGCGAAGACACCACTGTCACCGGTAACATCCAGCTTAAAGGCAATATCATTATCTACGGAAAAGTTACCGGCGATATTTATACAGATGGAACAATAACCCTGTCCACCACAGCCCGGATTCACGGGCAGCTAAATGCAGAGAATCTAAATATTAGCGGAAAGGTCGAGGGCAATGTGGTCGCTAAAGGCAAGGTCTTTCTGGCTGAAACGGCTTTACTCAAAGGTGACATTAACGCTTCTCAAATTGTAATAGAAGACGGAGCGCGCTTTGAGGGTTCCTGCTTTATGAACCTAAGCGATATAAAAAAATAGTTTTCTTCATCCTTGTCACGGTTAACGTTTTCGGAATTACCAATTATCGCTATTTTTCGACGCCCTTTTTGAACTAATGGTTTTCTAGCAGCAACTTTCTGGGAGAAGAACAACTAGCATTCTACACCAAAAAAAGAAGAAAAAACACGTATTTTGAATTAAAAAATATCACCTTAAATCGGACTTATTGCCGTTTAAAGAATGAGAGAAACATAAGATCTCGAAACAATATCATATTCGGAGAATTTATGAAACTTATAAGAACTTCTTTTTCGATCATATTCATTCTAATAACACAGCTTGCTTTCAGTCAAAATAGCTTTAAAGCAATTGTTAGAGATAAAAAATCCGATGAAATCCTTATTGGTGTTAACGCTATTGTCAAAACCACTAATATAGGTGCAATCTCAGATATTAACGGAGAAGTACATGTAAAAAACATCCCTAACGGAACATTTACAATTGAATTTTCTTATATTGGTTATAAATCTTTCCGACTCAGCGTATCCTTTCCTTTAACAAATCCTAAAGAAATACAAACTGTAATACTGGAACCAACTGTATTGGAATTCGAGGGCATAATTGTAACTACTACCCGAACAAACAACAGAATCGAAGATGTACCTGTGCGAGTGGAAGTACTTGGTTCGGAGGAAGTTAAAGAAGAAATAGCAATAAAGCCTGGTAATATTTCAAAACTATTAGGTGAAACGTCAGGTATTCAGGTTCAGCAAACTTCTGCGACATCAGGAAATGTAAGTTTCCGTATTCAAGGACTTCCTGGGAAATACACACAGTTACTAAAAGATGGATTTCCGGTTTACAGCGGCTTCTCGTCAGGCTTAAGCCTACTGCAAATACCTCCACTGGATTTGCAACAAGTAGAAGTAATAAAAGGTTCAGCCTCTGCTCTTTACGGTGGGGATGCCATTGCAGGAATTGTCAATCTGATTTCTAAAAATCCCACTAAAAAACCTGAATGGTCTGTTCTATTTAACCAAACTCAAAAAGGAGGCAGAGACATTAGTTCTTTTTACTCCAATCGTAAGGATAAAATCGGTGTTACTTTCCTTGCCAGCCAAAGCATACAAAAAGCTATTGATGTAAATGAAAACGGATTTACTGATTTGCCACAATTTCAGCAAACTACACTTTGCCCTAAATTATTTTACTATTTTAATGATTCTACTGATCTATTATTTGGTATATCATCATCGTTTGAAAATCGTGTAGGGGGAGATATTTTTGCAATTGAAAATGCTCCTGATTCATCACACGTTTTTATTGAAAAAAACAAATCAGCTAGAATCACTTCTCAACTGAAGTTTGAAAAAAAGTATAAAAATTATAATACTCTTATTTTTAAAAATAGCTTTAGTAACTTTCAAAGAAATATCTCAGTAAATTCAGCAAACTTTAATGGCAACCAGACATCCAGCTACTCTGAATTGTCTTTTTTAGTAAGAACAAATAAGCATAATACAGTTTTTGGATTAAACCTTATCACTGACGCTTTCAATGAAAATAAAGCAGATCCTGAAATGCCATTAGATTATAACTGCTATACTACCGGGTTATTTGCTCAAGACGACTGGAATTTGAATAAAAGATTTATTTTACAAACAGGTATCCGATTAGACTATCACAATAAATATGGCGTTTTTATTTTACCCCGTTTTTCAGTTTTGCATAAAATTACGAATAACTTCTATTTACGGATAGGTAGTGGCTACGGTTATAAAACTCCTACAGTATTTACAAGTGAAGCAGAAGCAAAAGGTTACAAAAATGTTTTACCCATTGGCGAAGATAAAAAATCTGAAAATTCTCAAGGAGTAAATGTCGATATCAACTACAAAACCATTATACTTAAAAAGTTCGCTGTTACATTCAATCAAGCGTTTTACTACACGAATATTAACAACGCACTCATTTCCCAACCTGATTCATTATTAAAAGGATTTTTATCCTACGAAAACGCAAATGCACCCTTGGAAACTAGAGGTTTCGATACTAACATTACATTCGCCTTAGATGAACTTGCTCTATTTATTGACTATACCTATACCGATGCACAAAAGAGATACGACAATGCATTTCCTAATTTGGAATTAACCCCAAAACATAAATTAAACATGACCCTGACTTACGAAGAAGAAGATAGTTGGCGAGCAGGGATTGAGGCTTTTTACACAGGTAAGCAATATTTAAGTGACCAAACGAAAACACGCGATTATTGGACTGTCGGTTTGATGGTACAAAAAATATTTGAGCATTTCTCAATAGCCGGAAATGTAGAGAATTTATTCGATGTAAGACAAACAAGGTTTGAAAACGTGATAATTCCACCCTATGATAAACCTACCTTTAGGCAGATATATGCGCCCTTAGACGGTATCGTTGCAAATGTTGTTGTGCAAATAGAATTATAAAGGAGAAAGAACTCCTAAATCTTTTAAGAATTTGTAAATGGCTTTTGGACTAACTCCAGATTATTTAAATTGAAATCCCAAATAAAAGGATTGTTGATGAGTAAAACCGGTAAACAGTTATTCAAATACAATTCACGCTGTATGAAAGCGGGAAATAAAAATACATGTTGAGGAAAATGGGGAAAAAGGTATCGGTTATACTTTTTCTATGTATAACTTCAACAGTTATTCTTGCGAGTGGCGATTCAATAGCAGACATGGTTATTATGCACCGGATGATGCTTCTTGCATTGCAATTGGGTATAATTCTCTTTGTAGCGAGACTAGGAAACATCTTATTTGAGAAATTTAAGATGCCCGGCGTGTTGGGCGAATTGACAGCCGGCATTATTATTGGGCCCTTTCTTATCGG
The DNA here is from genome assembly GCA_018895675.1 of bacterium. Classification (GTDB taxonomy): domain Bacteria; phylum Fidelibacterota; class UBA2242; order UBA2242; family UBA2242; genus UBA9312. The sequence goes on along the minus strand of JAHIOG010000482.1, from coordinate 3,047 downwards.
AGCCATCCCCCTGCCCGGTTTTCCTGACGGATTGTTCCCCATCAGTTCGGCAACATTTCCGATTTCACCTGAACTATACGGGATCAGCACCGTGGCCTCGATTGTATTGCTGTTCATGATTGGCCTGGAAACTAATTTTCGTCTGTTTTTACGCTATTCCTTTGTCGGCAGTCTGGTTGGAATTGGCGGAGTACTGTTTTCATTTTTATTTGGAGATGTACTGGCAATTATTTTCTCACAAGTGGTATTCGGCAAAGCCCTGGGGTTTTTGGCGCCTCCCTGTTTGTTCCTGGGCGTCATTTCAACAGCTACATCTGTCGGCATTACGGCCAGAATTCTTTCGGAACAGCGCAAGCTGGATTCTCCCGAGGGGGTCACAATATTGGCCGGTGCAGTCATTGACGATGTTCTGGGTATTATCCTTCTTGCTGTCGGTCTTGGAATTGTCACTGCATCCTCCCGCTCCGGCAACATGAACTGGGCGCACATTGGTGTTATTGCAGCCAAAGCCATCGGTATCTGGCTGACAGCGACAGTTATCGGATTATTGGCGTCAAGTAAAATCAGCCTGCTGTTAAAATGGTTTCGCGACCGGACATCTATTGCGATGATGGCCTTCGGGTTTGCCCTGGTCCTGGCGGGGCTGTTTGAAGAGGCCGGCCTGGCGATGATTATCGGTGCATACGTCATGGGATTATCACTGTCTAAAACCGATATCAATCATGTGGTCATGGAAAAAATGGGGCCGATTTATTCGTTTCTGGTACCTGTTTTTTTCACCGTAATGGGGATGCTGGTCAATGTCCGGCTGTTTGCATCCAGGACAATACTACTCTTTGGGATCGTTTACACAGTTGGAGCAATTATTGCCAAGGTTCTGGGTTGTGGAATTCCGACCCTGTTTGCTAATTTTAATTTGCGTGGCGCCTTACGAATTGGCGTGGGTATGTTGCCCAGAGGCGAGGTGGCTTTGATTATCGCCGGAATTGGCCTGGCATCCGGCCTGCTGTCTCCGGAAGTATTCAGTATTGCTGTGTTGATGACATTAATCACGACCCTGATATCGCCGCCGATACTCGTTGCCCTTTTTGCACACGAGCAAAGCGGTATCCGAAAACAGATTGAAACAGCCGAAGAAACCCACGTGTCATTTCAATTTCCCAATGTTCAGACCGCCAGCCTGATGGCCAGCAAGTTATTCACAGTATTTGAATCCGAAGGCTTTTTCGTTCACACCCTGATTCAGGCCGAACATATCTATCAACTTCGTAAAGACGAAATGATTATTGGAGTTCATATCGATTTAAATACAATCGAAGTTGATTGCGACAAGAGCGAGGTATCATATATCAACACAGCGATGTATGAGGTCCTGGCTGAATTTGAGGCAACCGTAAAAGCTCTCCGCAAACCAATTAACGGTGACTCTATTGCCCGGCGTATTCAGGAAAGAACCGGGGCGCCGACGCCGGTCCGGTCTGAGCTCGCCCAATACCTGACGACGGATGTACTCACCCCTTCGCTGAAAACCAGCACTAAAAGTGAAATCATTGACGAGCTGCTTGAAATTCTGAACTACAACGGCCTGATAAAAAATTATGATCTCGCCCGGAAAACAGTATTTGAAAGAGAGGACAGCATGTCCACCGGTATCCAATTCGGGATTGCGATTCCCCACGGCCGATGTGACGCTGTGGATCGGTTAATCTGCGCAATCGGAATCAAACGCGACGGTGTAGATTTTAATTCAATTGATGGGCAAACGACAAATATTATTGTGCTGACACTGTCGCCGGAAAGTGCTTCGGCGCCCCACATGCAATTTATGTCAATGGTCAGCCAGGCGCTGGATGAAAACGGGCGAAAAGCATTGTTGACGTGTAAAACATCCAAACAGATGTATGAAGTTTTAACAAAAACCTCTGATCCTAAAAAGTTAAAATTTAACAAAAAGAAATAGACGAACAACAAGGTAACAGTATGCTAAAAAGAACAGTAACGTGTGGCGAATTGAGAAAACAACATTCTGGACAAACGGTTATCCTCAACGGCTGGGTTAACCGCCGGAGAGATCTTGGCGGACTGATCTTCGTAGATCTACGCGACCGCTACGGCATGACACAGGTTGTTTTTGATCCCGAACAGGGAAAAGAACAGCTTGCAACGGCACATAAACTTGGCGCCGAAGATGTGATTGCAGTACGAGGTATCGTCAGAAATCGTCCCGATGCGGCAGTCAATACAGAAATGCCTACAGGTGATATTGAAATTCTCGCAAACGAAATTACAATATTGAACCCGGCAAAAACATTACCTTTTCTCGTTACCGACCGCTCGTCCGGTCTGGAAGATTTGCGATTAAAATACCGCTACCTGGAACTGCGTACCAAAGAACTTCAGCGCACAATCGCGCTGCGCCATAAAGCAGCGCAAAGTGTCCGTAAATTTTATACGGACAACGACTTTTTAGAGATCGAAACCCCTTCTCTGATGAAAAGCACCCCCGAGGGAGCGCGGGATTATCTGGTTCCCAGCCGCAATCATAAAGGGCGTTTTTACGCGTTGCCGCAATCGCCGCAAACATATAAACAACTTCTGATGATATCCGGTTTTGACCGCTATTTTCAGATTGTCAAATGTTTCCGGGACGAAGATTTACGGGCTGACCGGCAACCTGAATTTACCCAGATCGATGTGGAAATGACCTTCGTTGAAGAAGAAGATGTCATGGAGTGCACCGAATTGATGTTACAACGTGTTTTCAAAGATGTTATTGATGTTGATCTGGATCTTCCATTTCCCAAAATGTCTTACGAAGAAGCGCTTGCGAATTATGGTTCAGATAAACCGGATCTGCGCTTTGGCATGAAAATTCATACTCTTAATACTCTAATGGCTCAAACTGAATTCAAGGTGTTTCAAACCGTTATTGAATCCGGTGGCGTTGTTGCCGGAATTTGCGTTCCGGGCGGCGCCCAATTCTCACGCAAACAGATTGACGAATTAACCGAAAAGGTCCGCAGCTGGGGCGCAAAGGGACTGGCATT
>JAHIOG010000481.1 GCA_018895675.1 bacterium | reverse complement strand
GTTGCCGGTGGAAAAATGAAAGAAACCGGAACAGAGCATTGGAATAGTCCCAATACCGGCGCAACCAACGGGAGCGGCTTTTCCGCGTTGCCCGGTGGCTACCGCAGAAATTATGGAGCATACTACTATATGGGTTACTCCGCCACCTTTTGGTCTTCTACGGGGAGCAATAGTGTTTACGCTTGGAACACGGGTCTGAGTTACAGTGGTTCAGAAGTAAGCCGCTACGGCTCCAGTAAGCAAGTTGGTTTGTCGGTGCGCTGCGTGAGGGATTAGAATATCCCGATTAAATAGGGATCGAATTATTTTTTCTGTAATTTCAATTGAAAATCAGTAGATTGAAATAAGATGGAAAGACTGACAGGATTATTAAATTTGATGTTTTACCGACGGACTGCCGCTTGCGGCTTAGTTCAGCCATTAATTAGAGATAACTCGGAAAGGTATCCAATGAACTTGGAGTTTGAGAGTTTTCAAAGCATTTCAGAATCACAAAGATTCCAGCCTCTTCTATTCCTCGTATTTCACGCATTGTTAGATATATATTTTAATTATACTACAAATTCATTCAATTAAACGGAATTCTTAAATGATACATGTTACGTAGCATAACATGGGTTACACTTTTTTTAACAGTGGTTCTCTGCACAACATGGGTTACACTCCCCCATGGGGGAGTGGCAATTTTTAATGCTCAAATATTGCACAACATAGGTTACATTGTTCATTGCTTATTGCTTTTTACATAGGTCTTTAATTTTATGAGATATAAATCCATTTCTTTTGATAGCGTTTGGAGATTCTCTTGGTTCAAAGTCGGTAATCTATACTCAAATTGTGTTATCAGCTTGTCAACAAGGAAAACTTTAAGCAAATGAAATTCCGTAAATATTGTTGCTCTGACATATTCATACATCACTTCTTTGGGCATAGAAAATGTTTCACCCCAGATGTTCAGTTTCAGATCACTCCTGATCAAACGGATAAGATGAATATAGCCTTCGTAAGGAATATCAAGCACCTCCGGCAATTGATAATCTGGATTCAGTTTGTTAAACTTGATTTTCTCATTTTCGATGATTTGACAAGGTGTTTTTCCTCGATTAACAGTATAAATATGGTTTGTATTATGAAAATCGATAAACTGTTTCAGGGACGTTTGTAGATGTTCATAATTTCTAAAACGCTCAGTACGATAGAATCGCTTGTCAAAGGTACAATTAAAGCGTTCTACAGTACCATTTCTCCAAGGCTCACCAGGTGGAATAAAAACCGGCTGAACATGCATAGAAAGGCATAGTTTGATGACTTTCCCTAAAGAGTGCGGATACCTGTTACTTCCTCTGAAACTAAGCTCATTATCTATTATAAGATGTTCCGGTATTCCCATTTTTTTCCATGTATCAATCAGAGCAAGCACAATTGAATCATCATCTTTCGACCGAATTGGAGTACTGTAAATATTATGAGAAAAAATGTCTATTGTATTGAACGCGTAAAAGCGACCATCCCCCTTAATGTATCGTGGACCGACTAAATCAGATTGATGAATATGACCTGGATAGTACGCTTCAGTAAAATATGGATAAGATGTCTCTTTTTCTCTCTTCTCTTTAGAAGATTTCTCCTGGATACGTCCATTCCTCTTGAGAACTCTATTGATTGTCCAAGATGGAGGGGGCTCCTTCCCCAAGTTTTTAATGTTCCAGGCAATAGCCGATGCTCCTATTTGAGCATATTGAGTATTCTCAAGTTTGTCTCTGACAGAAAGGATCAACTGTTCCACAGACGGTTCAATCTTGTTGGGAATAGTTTTTGGGGCTCTGGGCTCATCCTTATACCAATGCTCTTCCCCTGTTTGGTAACGAGCCCTCCATTTATAGAACCACTTTCTGGAAACTCCAAACTCCCGGCAAATTGACGCAATTGGCTTACCTGATAAATGTTGATAGATAGCTTCTTTTCTAATTTTCTCTTTCTCCATTTTAACTCCTCTTTTTGGAAGTTAAATTGAAAAAAGTGTAACCTATGTACTGCTACTAAATTACGCATTAAGTGTAACCTATCTTATGCAACTTTTTCTGTAACCTATGTTGTGCAACTTGTCAGATACATTATAAAAATGGAATAAATACACATCAATTAAAAGAGTTTTCAAAACATTATAATAAGTCACTTTTATTCAGCATATTGATGGAAAATTTGTTAAAGAATATTGATAATCAAAATGGATTAATTGATATAAAATATGATGATACCCATAGTCATTTGCAGAAAAAAAGAACTAAGATTAATCATAACGATGTACGAACAACAATTCAAATGTTAAAAAAAGAACTAAAAGCCCCTTTTGATATTTTTATCAGACAGGATACGTTTTTAAATAAGATAATAGACTCTGCATCAG
>JAHIOG010000480.1 GCA_018895675.1 bacterium | reverse complement strand
TACCGAAAAATGAATATGGGAACATTGTGGCTTTGGGATAGTAATCTTTTCCGAAATGTGAATTGAAGTTATACCAGCACAATAAAGGCGGGTCAACATGAGACCCGCCTTTATTTATTACTCTGTTAATGGAAGTTACTTTTGTGTTTTTCCTTCCATTCTAATTATCTGGTCGTTTGATACTATTTTAATAACACCATCTTTCTCGTTTTCTGGAATTCATCAGTTATCATTTGATAGATATACATACCAGAACTAACCAACTGTTCATTATTATCCCGACCACTCCACATTATAGACTTATAACCGGTATTCTGTTTTTCATTTACCAGAGTTCGAACTTCTCTGCCCATAAGATCATAAACCACAATTTTAACTATTGCTTCTTTAGGAAGATCATATTTGATAAAAGTAGTCGGGTTAAACGGATTCGGATAATTCTGTTGCAGAGCAAATTCCTTTGGCAATGCCTCTGAACCTATAATACCAACTTCTGGCTCTTCGTTATTATACCAATGAAACACAACACTGTTTGTATCAGGAATAACATATACCCTATTTGGTCCGCCAGAAGGAAATTCTGAAGTATTCCAGTTGCCATTAATCCGGAATTTATATTCAATTGAATCACCTGGATAGAAACCGGTCACCGTTACCAAATAAATACTGTCGGAATCGGAATCATCCAGAACGATTGGACTGCCGCCCCAATCATTGAAATTCCCAGCAACATCAACAGAATCTGTTCCCGCAGTAAAGTTACCAAGCGTAATCTGATAGGACATATTTACTTCGAAAGTGACATCAACAAGTATCGGAGGTATAAATTCTTCTTCAGAGTAGAGCGCTATACCATTGTTGCTGAGGAGATGGTAAAGATTCAAAACACCATCATCCTTTTCTTCAAGAATCGCAATACCAGTACCATTTACATTTGCCACAGGAGTGTTTGTCATAGAACCATAAGCAAAACGCCATGGGTTAAAAGGATCTGTTACATCCCAGACTTCGGACCTCATACATGCAGGAACATCACCACAATTTCCTCCTGCTACAGCTATTAGCTTTCGACCATCTCCAGTTTCCATATAATCAATATGTGCAAAATAGACATGCATAGAAGTGTCAATAGTGGTAATTATTGTTCCACTTGTATCAATAAGAGCAGCCTGTTTACCTGAGCAATTAACCCAAATATCTGAACCAAGGGTATCAGCCACAGGAGCTATACCTCCACGAGCCAGACTCGATCCAATAGGCACCTCATCAAAAAGTGAGAAATTTATACCATCAGTAGTGGTGAAAACATAAATTTTAGTCACGTTTGAACCACTTGCATATACAATAGTATTTGCTCCACTTCCTATAACTGTAAAGGAATCACCAACACGCTGATCCAGATCTCCTTCAAAAGCTACTGTAGGTGTGGAAGACTCATCTCCCCATCTGTAGAACTTAAAGCCAGTTCCAGAGGTAGTTAAATTACAACCATAGATTACTCCATCATTGGCAACAGAAACCAAAGTAATTGGGAATATACCACCTGAAACATCTGTCATATCAAGACCACTAAGAAAAGTTCCATTTTCTGCTTCTAATACATGGATATTATTCCCTCCTGTTCTCGAAGCAACAAGTAAATGTCCTGTAACAGGATTAAGGTCCATACCTCTTGTATTATTGTCACTCTGGAAGAAAGTATAGTCACCTGCATTCTTTTCCCACCAGGTATAGAGCTCTTCAGGTTCCGGGTGAATAATGATTTCTATAAAGTGTTCTCTGAATGTTCCTAGTAATTGATAGCCGTCATCCAGAGGTGTTGTAGAAGTATATTGACTGCCAACGGCAATTAGATCCATCATACCTGCCGGAGGCGTCCAGCCGTCAAGGTCTGTTTCCTTATCAATTCTAAGTGTAACTGTATCAATTCCATCAGTCAGGTCAATATCTGCATTACTGCCTTCAGCGGGCCAGTCTGCAAGGTTTACTATCCAAACACTATCTACTTCAACTAACATACCTTCAGTAGATTCATCAAGTTCTGAAAGAGTGATTTTGGATGGTTCAATAACGTTGCCTGTACTTATTACTGATACATCAGTTTCAGAAGCAGGATTGATCTGTGTCAAACCGTTGTACTGTGTAATTTTTCCCGTAATAGTAACTTCGTCACCTGGATTTAAACCTAAAGTAAAGGAAAATGTCTGCAAGCAAATACCTGCAGTAGCATCTTGAAAGTGATAATTTGTATTAGAATCATAATTTGGAGTAGTTATCACACCATGAATTGTTACCGTTTCATTTAGCAGGTCGGGTACAAAGTCACTATTAGCATCTACCTTAGCCTCTGCGATGGTTAGTTCGGGAATCGCTGGTGGAACAGCTAATGTCCAGGCGGCAATTCCATTGTTAGTAATCATTTCATAAATCGTTATTGTTCCGTCTCCATTGTCTTTAAAAGCAAGGTCTCCGGATGCATTTACATTTGCATTGTATGTGCCGGTTAGATCTACTGTATCCAGAAGTGCAGGATTCGTTTCTGAACTGGTAATATCCCAGACCTGTACCTGGTTACCGCGGACAGTGCTGTTTCTCCCAACGATGGAAACTAATTTTCTGCCACCTGATGTTGGGATATAGGCAACATTATGCCAACCAATATCAACCAGGTTTCCGTCAATGGCGGCAATAACTGACCCATCTGAAGCTATATGGCTGGTTGATGTTCCGGCGCCATCCACCCAAAATTCTCCGTTTCCAATCGGGGAAATACCGCCGCGGGCTAACCCGGAAGCAACCGTAATAGTATCTGTAATTGCATAAGATAGACCGTCGGAAGTAGTAAATGCATAAATGTGTGTACTACCTGAACCACTGGCATAAAGAGTAGTTGATGTACCGGTTTCATAAAGACCGAAGGAATCGCCTGTTCTCTGGGCAACAGCGCCTTCGAAAGCTACTGTAGGAGCAGATGATTCGTTTTCCCAACGATATATTTTGAAGATACTTCCGCTTATACCACCTAAATTTCCAAGATAAATCACGCCATCTAAATCGACACGTATGATATTCATCGCATAGGTTCCACCGCTGATCCCCGTCATATCCAGCTTGCTTAATGAATCTCCAGTTGCCGCATCCAAAATAAAAACATTACTACCACCCGTCCGGCTGGCTACAAGCAAGTGTTCTGCTGCCGGATTGTAGGCAATACCGCGGGTACAATGATCGTTATTGAAAAACGAGTATGAATTGATATCCAGTTCCCAGTCGAAGACTGGAGGAAGTGTGGAATTTACCTGACCAGGTGTTCCACCGACAACATAGCTTGCTTGCCAGTTTTCACCTAATGCATTATCAGTTAAAGGATCTTTTAATTCCAGTGAAGGTCCACCGCCGTCAGCCACAGAGGGCCATGGATCACCATCGTCATCGTAACTAACACTATCAATTACTGTATCACCGTATTTGATTAAAAAAGTACTCGCGGTGTTTGAAAGACCAAAATAAGCGCCAACACCAATAACCGGACAAGTTAATGAAGAGTAAGTTGCTCCTGTATAAGCAACCACTACAAAATCATTCGCTGCTATTGTATTTCCGCTTAAATCAACAATATTAGTACCTGATTCAAGTGTTAATCCTGTCAAGTCAATAGCTGCAGTAGTCGTATTGTAGATTTCTAAAAATTCATAGAGCTCATCAGTCCCTTGGCTTGATGCAGGATTATAGTGGATCTCATTTACTACAAGATCGCCGTCTGAGGCAGGTGGTGGTTCAATTGCTTTAATACAGCCAATTCCGGCTGTTGCGCCGGTACCGGCAGTAGTCCAATATGCACTAAGAGTAGTTGGATCAAATGCTATATCCGCTACAGTACTTGTGCCATTCATTCCTCCATCATATACATTGTCCACATCTATGTCACCAGATTCAGGGTTATAGTTGGCTCCGGCAATAGTGCCGATAGCAAAACCATCGTATACTCCTGCAGCTTCAGCTAGAATATAATAACCAGCGCCAACATCCAAGCCATTTGGTTGGAACCAGGATATATATGGTAATGCCGCAACTAAAGTCTCGTTGTTTACATAACCTGTGGCTGTGAGTTCATAGACCCGGCGAAAAGGTTTCTGATCTCCACCTGAACCAATCTTAGAGGCATAGACAAGATTCGAATCTGCGGATGCGATTGCTTCACATTCAGCTGTCCAGCCGGTTGCGATAGTCCGTCCGACGGATTCAACAAAAGTGCCGGTTCCGTCGTCATCAAAAACACGGATATCTGTTCCTTTACTGAATAAAATACGAACGTTATTACCGGAGCCGACAGCCTCCAACGAACGACTGTTGCCTGTTTCACCTGAAAGATCAATCACAATTGAAGGCACGGTAGATGCAGCATCATCAGCCCATTTTACAATAATTCCGTCGAATGAGTTTGCGAAAATTTGTCCGTCTTCGGTAACAGCAACACGGTAAGGTGAAACCGTATGTCCTGTAAAAACGGAGCCAACTCCGGTTGTGTCTAGTGACCAGAGATATGAACCATCAGCGGCATTATGAACGTGTACGATATTACCGGTATGATCAGCTATAATCACAGTGTTTCCAGTGTGAGTTGAATTAGCATTGAAATCAATACCTCGAGCATTACCTGCAGCCTGCCATGCGGCTGCATTTGCATCATCAGCCGGGAACTTCCAGACTTCTGATACAGATTGTCCTAGAGCTAATGATACGAAGCTCAATATCAGAAGAACGGATAAGATTTTAATCTTCTTCATAATAACATCTCCTGTTTTTTAAGTGAATAACAAAACATTCTCATTTTCATATTTGTCATATTCCTCCTCCTCTTTTAATAGTTAATAATTTGAATGAGCAACTAACCTTAAAACAATTCACTTTTTTTCATCACCTCCTCTCAATACATTATTTTTACCTGAGCATTAATATTTTATGTGTCCATTCACCTCCTTTGTTAACAAGTTGGATGAAATATATACCACTTGATACAACATTGCCGATACTGTTTCTTCCATCCCAGAATAGGGTTGAACTTCCATCCGGCAGCCGCCGGACTATACGCTCAGACAAATCAATTATTTTATGCCCCGTTAAATCATATATCGCTACCCGTTCCAATTGTGAATCTATATTTTTAATCTTAAAATTTATAGAAGCGTTAAATGGATTGGGATAGCCAATAATAATGTCTGAGAATCTAGGAACCGGAATAATTTCAGTAACACTGGTAGTTACAGAATCAATCAAAGTCAATCGAATTGCATCTGTACAGACGTAAATTGAAACATTCCCACTGGCTTCATCGGTAACGATCACCTCAACAGAATCACCACCTTCAAAATTCCATTTTCCTATCTCATTCCATTGATTAGCTCCCAATCTTTGATTAACAAAAAGTGTATCTCTAACAAATCCGGATGAAACAATGAATGGTGTATCTATCGCCCTGTTAGATGCAGGAACCCACCATGCATCAATTTTCCAGAGCCCGGAATATGGTACAACTGCTTGCCACACGGCGTAGTCGGAACCACTGCCGACAGCATTCAACCGAGCTTTTGTATTTCCCCAGTATCCTGTATTTGAACTCTCGAACCAACCTGTTCCGAATTCATTGTAAGCAGCATCATCTGTATCGAAGATCAAACTTGGTGGTGGGGGTTCAGGTTTTGGCATAACAACCAGGGCATTAGCGACCTGACGCTGATCACCATCGGAGGGTTTATTTAATAGAGAGTCAACTGCTATAACCGTTGTAGACCCTCCACCATCCAATCCAATAGCCTCTACACAACCGAGGTTGATCATTGTTTCCGCAACTTCCGGAATACTTAACCCAAGACTCCAATTATTCTGGCGACCATCAACCGTAAACATTATAACATGATTGCCAGATGTATAACCAATAGCTGTTCGAGGATCGTTATTATCTAATCCTACGCCACTATCCCAAAAAATCTCCTCTTCATAAGTCACATTTACTACACCGTTGCTAACAAGATTAGGACCTCCTCCTATACTCTGATAGGTATTCCACGGTTCGGCATTTGGAGTAAAAAGCGCGGGGTCCGGAGGAGGAGCCGGATTACCTTGATAATTAGGATTTGGTTCGGGGTAGCTATATACTGCGTTTTGCCACATATATGCCCATGTTACGTCCGGGGTGCCATCCGGTTTAATACCAAAGGCGCCTCTGGTTGGATAATATGTTACACCCGATCTTACGATAGTAGCGAGCGGAGCGCAAAGGATAATTCCGTCAGTTTGCACCAAGCCCAGAGCAATTCCTGAATAAAAAAAGCCACCATTTATTCCTGCATAACCATTATTCCGTGATACCATCGAAGAAACAGTTTCACAATAGCTTCCTTCATGCATAACCGGTTTAATTACGATGTTGGTATCTGATAGATCGACATCAATGTACCAGGCGCGAACGGGACGATTATAATTTACACCTTCAAAAACCCTCATGGAAGGAGGCAAATCCATAGACACTTCTTCCCAGGTAAAAATAACATCTGCAGAAACGAAAATTGGAAATAAAAAGAATATTACAAACCGCTTAATCAATGTTATTCTCCTTCTCAAGGACTACTTTAACATTGTATTTTTGGGGTTCTTTTGAAACGGGAAGATGTATATCACTCCAGCGTTCTCCATTGACCTCAATTACGGGTTTTCCTTTGCATAGCTTGTGTGGGTTTAAGATATGTATCTGATATTCACATCCGCGAAAGTGTCGAACTGCTTTATACTCCATCCAATTTGAGGGTATACATGGCTTAACTAACAGTCCTCTATAATCAGCACGTATTCCAAGGATGTATTCCATTGCCGCTCTCTGCATCCATACGGCGGAACCGGTTAACCATGAATGACTTGCCTGACCGTAGGTAGAGTGACTTCGGCTCGTTACATACTCTGAGTAGACATAGGGCTCAGTGCAATATTGTCGGATATCTTTCGAGACTACGGGGGGCAATGTATTTGAATATACTTCAAAAGCCAGATTACCGTTTCCGGCTTCGCAACATGCTATAATAAACCATGCAACAGCGTGATTAAAAATTGCTCCATTTTCTTTTTTCCCTGGAACACATCGAGTAACCAGCCCTATATGGTCATCTATCCGGGTGTAAGGCGGTGAAAGAAGAGCAATGCCTTTTTCATCAAACAGATGGGTTTTAACTTCCTCAATAATACGAAGTATCTGCCGCTTCTCCGCAACTTTACCCAGAATAGCCCAGGACTGAGTATTTAAGAAAATACGTGGTTCTTTGTCTTTTGATGAGCCTATTGGAACTCCACAATCATTAATTGCCCTTATGAACCATTTTCCGTCCCACGCATATTTTTGAATATTTTCTTTTATCTCAGAATGCAGTCTCAGATAGTTGTTCCTTCCCCCTATATCTCCTGTTGCCCTCATTAAATCAGCCATCTCAACGAGTATGTAGGCAAGGAATTGTGCAACCCAGATACTTACTCCTTTTTCCCCTAAATGATCGAGTGTGTCATTCCAATCTCCGAATCCAAGCCTGGGTAATCCTCTTTCATCAAGACTTAAAAGCACAAAATCAATCGCTTTTTTTATATGGTCAAGCACCGTATCCTTTTGACCACATTTGAAATATTCCACTTCAAAGTTCAAGAAATCAAAATCCGCAGTTTCTTTTAAATACTGTATCACGGCGAATGGCAGCCATAGCGGAGTATCGGAGTGACCGGTCTTCTCTCCATCACCGGAAAGGGGGAAATAGTTATGCAGTGTGCTACCGTCTGGAAATTGCTTATTTAGAACTTCGATAACTCTTTTCTTCACTTTTACGGGTTCAACTATGAGTTTGCCCATGATATCCTGGCAGACATCTCGAACCCCTCTGCCGAATAGAAGTCCTCCGTGATAATAACCCGCATCACGAGCTGCCGTGTATGTAATGGCTGTTT
>JAHIOG010000479.1 GCA_018895675.1 bacterium | reverse complement strand
CGATAAAAATATACACATGATTTTATCGAGCAGTGTATCGACAATCAGTCATAGCAATAAATTTGGTTTTATTAACGATGGTTTTAACATATTTTTATTCATTCCAAAAGATTCCATCACGGTAAACCAAATTTCATATAATCCTTATGTACATTTATTGCTGGATGTGCCGGCAAGGAATAATATCGCATCGTTATCCTATAATGGTATTGCAAAACCTGTAGTCGATCCGTTAATAAAAAAAGACGTCCTTACTAAATGGAAACAGAAATATCCTTCTCAAAAGAACAGGGCGTCTGATGCAAATACAATATTAATTCAAGTTCTTCCACTGAAGATTAATACTGCTTGCAAGCGGCAGGATGAAAATGAAGAGTTTCTGGAATTCCAGGAGAACAGACCTGAATTACTAAAAAGTCTAATCAACGCAACTGTCACAAAATTTCGATTATGGACTGCGATAATAAGAGCGCCGTTTTTTACCGCCAGTATTGCACCGGTAATTCTCGGACTTGCAGTCGCTTATCATCATCAACAACAGCTCAGCTGGAAACTCTTTTTATTGACTTTACTTGGGACAGTATTCGCACATGCCGGCGCTAATGTTATTAATGATTATTATGATCACCGTTCTAAGAACGACGAGGTCAACAGACATCATAACGCTTTTACCGGTGGAAGCAGGATGATCCAAAATGGCATCATTTCTCCTGAAAAAACATTTTTCATTGCATCGATATTTTTTCTCGCTGCTATCATAATCGGATTATATCTGAATTTCATTTTAGCGGGGAATGTGATACTGATAATAGGACTTGCTGGTATAATACTTGGTTTTACTTATTCTGCCACACCGATCAAATTATCCTACAGAGGAATTGGCGAACTGGCGATTGTTATTTCCTATGGTCCGCTTATCGTACTGGGTACATACTTTGTGCAAACTCAGCAATTGGATTGGATTCCCATCTTGGCATCAATACCAGCCGGGATTCTCGTCGGTCTGATTTTGTTTATTAATGGGTTCCAGGATATGCAGGCGGATAGAGCAGTAGGAAAACGAACAGTTGTTGTACGGTTGAAAGATAAGAAAAGATCACTGATCGTCTATAAAATCACCTTGCTATTTGTGTATATCTGGATCGTCACTTTTACAGTAATGAGAATATTTCCAATCTGGTCATTTATCGTACTGCTTGTGACTCCTATGATAATTCGCTCGTTTAAATTGGCAAACCAGAATTATAATAAAATAACGGAACTGTTGCCGGTAAATGCATTAACGATCGGATTACATTTATTGACAACATTGTTATTCGCAGCTGCGTTTATTATTGATATTTTGATATAGAAAATGTGATGGTCGAAGTGCTTGACCTTTGATTGACCGAATTGTAAATTAGCACGCTTTTTGATGATTGGGGTGTCGTCCAATGGCAGGACATGCGGCTCTGGACCGTAAGATCGGGGTTCAAATCCCTGCACCCCAGCAGTTATGGCGCATTCGTCTAGCGGTTAGGACACCGGCCTCTCACGCCGGTAACAGGGGTTCGATTCCCCTATGCGCTACAAAAATACGATAGATTTTATGTGGTCAGTATATGTACTAAATTTCATGGTACTATTTTCTTACATATTTCTATCAACTATTTCACAATTAAACATTTTTTAGCATCGCTGAAATTTTCCGCTTCAATTATAAATATATACCTGAACCAAAACTACTTGCATTCCAACTAACATAATAGGAGTGTATCCGTAGTTGAGATAAAAAAATCACTCATGATTAATAATTGTCACCCATTTCTCAATTACGGATACACTCCTGTTGAACTGAGCCGCTTTGATCATCTCTATGGGGATTCAATATTTTCCTTGACCGGCAACTGCCGGATTGTAAATTTTACTGCTTGGAATAATAGGTTTTTCAGTAATATTTATTTTTTAATTGTGTTAATAAAGGTTTAATACAATTTCTAATAAAGGAAAACTCTATTAAGAATATCATCGACGGGTTAAAATTTAAAAAACACCAGGGATTCATTGATAAAGCGGTAAAAAGGTTCCCAAAATATTCCCAAGCCGATTGAAAGAATTCCCAGAATAGAAGGTATCAGAACCTGAATGACCGTTAAATGTATGCGTTTGTTACCTGGAATTTGCTGTACTGATTTAAGTATCAGCGAGGTAAAATAGAATACGATGGGAAGAAGATTTAATATTAACAGAATTGTGACCCACGCAGGAATTGATGATTGGAATAATGATTTGAATAGCAGGAATCGCGCGGTAAAACCGGTTGTTCCGGGGAATCCAATCAATCCCAGGAAGAAAATAATTCGAAAGAACCGCCTAATCTTGTCGGACTGGCTACAGGTTTTTTGAGCAGAGTACAACCCGGTAAAAATGATAACAGTTGATATTGTTAGGTAGATTGACGCTGATATAGAGTCGGGATTAAGGACCGATATTCCCGCTAAAATGAAACCCGAGTGTATTAATACTGCTAAGATCAGCAACTCTTTTAAGTTCTTTTTACGATTATATAAAAAGTTTGCAGTTGTCACAACCATTAAGGCTAAGATGGCAATGAACAGACCTTGATAGCCGATAGCCGTATTTGATAAGCCGTCTATAATTAATGTAAGATTTACTAACCTGATAAACACACCGAGGTAAGCAATTGACGGAATAAAAAGAGTAATAGAACTGATTGAAAAATTGAACTCGAAGCCAATTTTTGTAAATGATGAATAGTAGAATAAGATACCGGCGTGGAACCCTAAACCAAACAGGATCAGAGTCAATAATACGCAACTAACGAATGTGTGGTTACTTATTAATGTCATTCCCTGGCTCATCGATTGAAAAAACAGTGAGCCGCTTAATCCATAAAGTAACGAAAATCCAAATAAGAGAATCGATAATGACAATAAATTAAAAGTGATAAAGGATTTAATATATTGGCGCTTAGATTGTGATATTGGATCTGTCCGAAACAATCCAATGCCGGCGATTCCGATCAATCCGCTGCACAGGAATAACATGATCAGATTGTTCGATTCGATTAGTAAGATTGATGCCGTTAGAATCAACATTTTATGTAATAGTGATGATTCATCATTTAAACTACTTCCGGGACTTAAAAAATCAGATAATGTCAACATAAACGTTGCAGAGAGTATGATAAGGCTAAATAAACCGGTAAAAGGATCAATAGTAATTGAATTATAGAATAAACCATGATACGGGTCAGACCAGCGAAAAATATTTACAATTAAGGATGCAAGAATTCCAAAAGAGACAAACACTTTTTTATTAACGATCAGATTTCTTCGCGGCGAGTCATGAGTTAAAAATAAAATGAATATTACCGAAAGTAGAATCAATTCAGGGATAAAATATAATAAACTTGTGATATTGTTCATGGCGTCAGGTCTATATTACCGCGATTATGTTGACTAATTGCTGAATACTTTGGTTTATCGTTTGTAATAATGGTTTCGGGTATAATCCGAAGAGAATTAATAGTCCGACAAGTACCATGGCGATTAACAATTCATTGCTCGTTTCGGAATGGTTAACATCAAACTCGACGTCATTATTTTTGAGTACTATACCTCGGATTATTTTGAAATAAGTGACGGCGATAAAAATAATTCCGATAAATGCAATTTTTCCAAGAATTCGTGTTGATACAATCTGAAATATTCCTAAAAAGCACAAAAATTGAGATATGAAACTCAGAAAACCCGGAATGCCGAAACTTGCCATTAAAATTAGCATGATGACAAATGAGATTATCCAGTGATTTCTGTCAGACAGGTCATTTATACCCGGTTTATGTATGGATATATTATGTAACAGTTTTGGTAAAAGAACCAGGATTGGTATAATCAGTCCGGCGCTGAACATTTGAATTATCGCGCCGTTTAATCCGGTTGCAGCGGCACCAATCAGGTTCGATTTTATTGATAATACCGACGACAGACCTAAGAATGCTATTGCTATCTGATAACTTGAAAAGTATGTGATAATTGTTCGGTAAGATTTATAGCTAAATGCACATAAAGCGTAGTAAAGAATGCTGATAAGCGCTAATATCCCGATGATCAACGTTAATTCCTGAGTCGCATAAGGGAATAGAGGGAATACTAATTTCAGGATACCAAATAGCCCGATTTTGGTAAACAGCGACATTATTAAAATATTTACGGGAGCAATTGTGTTTGACACTGTCGGAACGTACCATGAATGAAAGGGGATTATGGGAGTAATAAATAAAAAACCGGTTAATAGAATGAAATATCCCGTGATCTGGAAGCCATTTGATGGATTGGGATTTTGTGTTAAATGGGTAATGTTGAAAGTCAATAGATCACTTTTTGATGATATAAGTAATGTGCCGATCAATATTAAACTAAACGCAATAATCGCATATACTCCGAAATGTATTGCGGGATTTTTCTGTGGGTCAGAAGTAAATAGACTCATCAGAAAAAATGTAGAAAATAATAAAATGCCCAAAAAAGAAATGAATAGAAATAGATCAAACGCTATAAAAACACCTATAATTCCAAAATCAAATATCATAAGTAACATATAAAATGTTTTCTGTTGATGCTCCAAATTCCAGGTTATAAAGATGGATAAAAATAACACAATGGAAGAAAGCAGCACGAATGGAAGGTTTAGCCCGTTTATTCCGATAATAAAATCAATTGAGAATAAATTAATCCAGGAATAGTGGTCAACAAACTGTAAATAATTTGTCGTTGTATCAAAATTGAAAAATATTTGTAGTGATAACCATAATTGAAGTCCAACTACAATTGCGCTTATTGTTTTAATAGCGGATTTCTTTTTATTTTGAACAAACAACAAGGTGATCACACCGATGAACGGTAAAATAAGAATTGTTGATAAAGGATGGTTACCCATATAAAAACCTTTCTTTCAACGTGTTATAAAACACTAATTAAAAATATTATTAAGAAAATGATTATTACAATTAATGGAATCAGGATTTCTTTCTGTCTTATAGTCTGATTGATGCCCATTGAATACTTAATTAAAGCCTGTTTTTCTATCATACTAAATCTGAAAAAGGAATTTGTCTGAACGACCCATTTTGTAAAAATGATTATCAACTTTGAAAATCGGGCGACTGATTTATGAAACATCAGATATTCAATATTTTGGACATAATTCGTGATTCTTTTCATTATTGAAGATACTTTAACAGCCGACTCGTTAATATTTATTACGGAAAAGACACTACTTTCAATCGGTTGAAATCGCTTCCTGAGTGAATTAGAATTAATAATGTTGAAGCGATAGATAAAAATCGTAATAAATAATCCAATCAACGTCATTAATAAAATGAGTCCCCCGGCGATAACCTGGATATTCCCAACAAATGTTGCAGGCAGTAAAAATTGCGGAATCATTTTATCAAGCCAGCTGCCGGTATACAGCGGGTTAAAATTTGGCATTGAATAAATAAAAAAGAAATTTAGGATGATAAGCAGAATAAAAACGAATATTTGATTGGTAGAAATCGCTTGTTGATTGGCTT
>JAHIOG010000478.1 GCA_018895675.1 bacterium | reverse complement strand
TCTTCAATGACAAACGGATGGACGATATTGTTTAAAGCCGCCTGGTTTTCTTCATTGCTGAATGCGATGTCGGCTAACTTTTGATTGTCCACAACTCCGTTTTTTATAACGGCTTCGCCAAATACTTCGGCAATTTTTTCCTGTACTTCCGGTACGGTTCGCAGGATCTCTTTTGCAATGTTGTCCGCATCAAATATCACTGCGCCCTTTTCTTTCAAGCGTTGACAGGCAGAGCTTTTTCCCGATCCTAAACCACCTGTAATGCCCAGTGTAACCACGGTATTTAATCCTCCAATTGACGTTTAATGTTTTTCTGCACTTCTTCCGGCGCCCCGGAAGCGTTTATAGACTTCAGTACGCCAAGGGATTTATAAAAACCGATTAGCGGTTCGGTTTGTTGTTTATAAACCCGAAGGCGATTCCGGGTGGTTTCAGTCTGGTCGTCGTCCCGCTGGTATAACTCCCCGGAACAGACGTCACATTTCCCCTCATTTTTAGGAGGCATTGTGAGAAGATTATACAACGTATTGCAATTCCGGCAGGTTCGCCGGGATGATAAGCGCCGGACAATCTGATTTTCATCAGCTTCTAACGACAGGACGGCGCTTATGTTGTCATTATGTTCTTCAAATAGTTTCTGCAGCCCCACCGCCTGGGCAACGGTTCTTGGAAAACCGTCAAGAATGTATCCTTCGGGTGCATGTTCGGAGAACAGTGTTTCCTGAATAATCCCAAGCATTACCTCATCCGGAACCAATTCCCCTTTGGACATAAACGTGTTTGCTTTTTCACCTAATACCGTCCTTTTCTGAATGGCGTCTCTCAGTATGTCTCCTGTTGAAATCTGCGGTATGCCGAATTCTTTGGATAGTTGCTGTGCCTGTGTACCCTTGCCGACCCCGGGAGGACCTAACACGATAAGCTTCATTTTTCCTCTAATATTTTCTTTGACGTTATAATAATATTCCGGCGATTGAGGCGGTTATCCAGCTGGCAATAGCGCCTCCGAACATTGCCTTTAGCGCAATTTTTGAAAGATCGGAACGTCGATTGGGCACGAGTGCGCTGATGCCGCCGATCTGGATGCCAATGGATGCAAAGTTGGCAAAACCACAAAGCGCATAGGTAGAAATGACAATAGCCTTTTCGTCAATAGCGCCAATGTTTTTCAGTTCTGCCAGTGTGCCGTATGCTACAAATTCGGTCAATGCCAGCTTAATTCCCAAAAGATTTCCAACTTCACCGGCATATTTCCAGGATACTCCCATCAGCCAGGCAAGAGGACTGAGAATAGTGCCAAAAAGGGTTTTTAAACTTCCGGGGAATATCCCGTTGTACTCACCCGTTATAGGAGTAAATCCACTGACCGTGGCGTAGTTCTGATAGCTTCCATTAAGTAAATTGCCGTCAAGTAGTCTGTCAAATATGGATAATACACTATCCACAAATCCAATTATTGCGATAAATGCGATAAGCATTGCGCCGACGTTGACCGCTAGCTTGAGCCCGTCGGTTACGCCGCGGGATGCCGCGTCAAGCAGGTTTGTTGATTCAATCAGATCTTTCGGAAGATCGACTTCGCCGGATGTTTTGGAAAGCTGGGTTTCGGGAAAAATAATCTTGGCTACAACCAGCGCAGCCGGGGCAGACATAACACTGGCCGCGATCAGGTGTCCGGCGCTAATGCCCATGGCGATATATCCAGCCAGAACACCACCCGCAATGGTGGCAAATCCTCCAACCATGATTGTGAGTAGCTCGGAAAGCGTCATATCATTTAAAAAAGGTCTGATCAACAGGGGCGCTTCGGTTTGACCCACAAAAATATTAGCGCTACAGGACAGGGTTTCAGCGCCGCTGGTGCCCATGGTCCATTGCATGAAACGCGCCATCCAGCGGATAATATTCTGCATGACGCCAAGATGATACAAAATTGACAGGAATGCCGCAAAAAAGATAATGACCGGAAGAACGCTGAACCCGAACTGAAATCCAAAACCAGGCCAGGTATCGGAACCCGGGAAAAAGTGTTTCTTCAACGCAAGATTCCCGAATAGAAATTCGGCCCCTAGATCGGACAAACTTAAAAACCGTTCAACCTTTTGGCTGATAACGGCAAATATTTTTTCACCGGTAAAATCGTGCGTGAAAAGCCAGATGTAGCCAGAAGTTAATAACCCGGCGACAAGATGCTTTTGATAGGATGAGACTTTTATTATGGCTTTGATGATAATTGCTAAAAGCAGTATCCACCACACCCAGCCAAGAGCGCCTGCAAGACTCAGGAAATAAAACACGACAGCCGGCAAAACGGCAAGAAGAATGATTCCAGCAGCTGAAAAGACCGGGTTTCCGGCTAAAAAGCCCGCATTGACCTCATCCTTGAAAATGTACAATACGATTAGTGCGAGAAAAACCATCATTGAAAAATATGACAGCGCCGGTGCGCCAAGAATAATTGCCGCGAAAAGCATTTGTAGAATCAATCCCCAGACGACGGTTCTGAGGTTTATTTTCCGACGATTGTTTGACATTAAAAATGCAATTCCAAGTAATGTTATAATTCCGAGAATTCCTATAAAGCGCATTTTAAATTTCCTTTATGGTTTTTGGTTGGATACTTATTTAACAAATGTATAATATTCATTAAGCGGTTATTCTTCCGGCGGCTCGAAACACGCCCGGCAGCGCGCTTCATAGGTGTCCGTCGCGCCGAGTAAAACCCGCTCGCTGGATTTGGATATCCGCTGAGTGTAGCTGGCGGGATTGCCGCATTTCATGCAGATTGCCAGGGTTTTTGT
>JAHIOG010000477.1 GCA_018895675.1 bacterium | reverse complement strand
TTGCCATCCAGGGCTTTTCCGTTCACATCGGTCAGTGTTGGTTGAAGATTAATTGTATATTGAGTATCAAAATTCAGTGCGCCGGACGTGAGAAATTTGACCGTACTGTTATTATCAGTCCAGGAAAATCCCGACAGTGGAATCTGAGGATTAATGGTGGTGTTTAAAATGAAGTTTGTTGTATCAATGGATTTGGAAAAGTAAAAGATGATAGACGTATTTACAGGAATTGTATCGGCGTCGGCGGGTATCGTTTTCAGCACTATCGGTGCGTAGGAAGGAATTGAATCGGAAATTACGTCATTTGAGATGACAGATTCACTCCAGTAGCGATCCAGACAGGTAGCGGCATAATGGTATTTTTCATCAAAATTTTGGGTTCCCGGGAAATTGTCTGCAACCGTATAAGATTCCTGACCAAAGTGGAGGTCAATTATTTCGTCTTCATCAGGGCTAATTGTTTCATCTTCTGATCGGTAAACCAGGAACCAGTGATTTTCTGAAATACCGGCATCAGGCGTAACCGTAATTTCATATTTTAGCGGATCATTTTGAAGAAGTGAAACAGTTGGCTCGGTCGGGGTGCCGCTTTGAACATTATTCCGGATTTTGGTCATTTTCTTGAAAACAGTTTCGCCGGCTTCATTCCAATATTGAGCGCCGTTCCAACTGCCATAACTAAAAAATTGAAACCCGTCAACCCAATCTATATTCCGGCAGGCCTGGATGATCTCTTTATGGCGGTACCAGATTTTATTATCCAATAGAATATACGAACCGGGACCTGCGCTAAATAATCGACCGGCATCGATCCCCGGCTGGATCCAGTAACCCCAACTTGATGAATGCCCTCCGTCGAGTATATCCTGAAAACTTGAGCCTGATGTCCAGTGATAATGCATGGGTGTCAATTGATCAACAAATCCTTCGTTAAACCATAGTGCGGCGTCCTGATATACTGTGCCATATCCTTGCCAGGTGGACCAACGATATTTCCCTAAAGCGGCAGCCGACAGACGGGACCAGGGTTTCACACTCTGAATAGAATCATGCAGCGTCTGGACAAATTCAGTAACAGACCAGCGCCAATAATCTTCCCAGGAAGAAAATGTCTCTCCAGGAATATCATTTGGAATACCGGCAGAATAGGGATGATCGATATCATACAGATAACGTCCGCCTTTATTTTCGATCAAGTCCTCGATCTGTTCGTCCGTGATATAACCGTCAAACATTTTGTTTTCATCGATGGATGCGGCAAAGCTTTTGGATTTCTTGGAGTTTGAGTATTCATTCCAGCGAACATAATCAAGATGCAGTCCGTCAATGTCGTAATTATTGATGATTTCCATGGCGACATCGACTGTATAATCGCGAACGGCTTTTAGACCGGGTGAAAGTGCGCGGCTGGACGTCATTGAAATCCCGTCTCTGTCCCGGCAGACCCACTCGGGATGTTCGGTTGCCGGAGACCCGGATACGGTACTCGCAGCAGCAAAGCAATTAAACCAGGCGTGCAGTTCGAGCCCGCGTTTATGTGCCTCTTCGATTGCAAATGTCAAGGGATCATAATCTGTGTATTGCGGAGAATAAGAACCCCATGGCTCATAGGAAGATTGATAATAGGCGGTGCCACTCTGTCGAACCTGAAAGAGTACTGCATTCATATTCGCTTTGACATGATTGTCCAGGACATCACGTATTCTTTGCTGAGACGTTTCAACTGAGAAGGATGAACTGCTGTAATTCCAGGTGATTACCCAGGTTGCCCGAAATTCTTCATTCCCGGTCTGAGAAAATGTTAATATGGGGAGTATAAATATTAAAAATAGAATAATTGACATTGATTTCCTCATTAGATTCTCCTTTTTTAACGGCTAAATTTATAATTAATTCGGGAACCGAACAAACAGGAAAAATCCGATATTTGCTAAGTAATTTGATTTTTTTTGGTTTTCCTGAAAATCCCTTTTGCCTCTTTGAAAAAAAATCCTGAAATTCCATGGGTTAAATTAATAAAGTGATAAAATTAAATATTGTGACAAAACCGGACAAAGTGTCGTTGGAAAACAAGGAAAAAGTTTGAAAAAGTTATTCCTCTTAATCCTGTTTGTGCTGGTAGTTGTATCAGGTGTTTATATAATTCGTAAAAACCCTGAAGACCAGCTTAAGAAAATTGTCTATCCGTCGGAATATCGGGTGATGACCTATAATATTCATCACGGTGTCGGAACCGATGGAATGTACAGTTTATCACGAATTGTCCGGATAATCAGAGAACAAGCGCCTCATATCCTATGTTTGAATGAAGTTGATTTTAAGACAGAGAGAACTTATCGCGATGACCAGGCCAGAAAAATCGCTGCCGAACTTGGCATGGAATTTACATTTGCCCGCAACCTTCAACTTCAGGGTGGATGGTATGGCAATGCGATATTGTCGAAATTCCCGATATATTTTTCCGAGAATAAGCTGTTTGTACAACGGAAAGACGAAGAACCGCGGGCATTGTTGCATACAATAGTTAATATAAATAATAAAAAGCTTCATTTCTACGGAACTCATCTTAGCACGGATTCTCTTGCAAGCGCTGCCGAGACGAAAGAACTCTTAAGCATTGTTCTGGACTGGGGATTGACTCAACCGGTAATAATCGCCGGCGATTTGAATATGACATCGACGTCTCAACGAATCCATGAAATTGCATATTACTTTTATGATCTGGGATCTGTGATAACTGAAAAAATGAATACATATCCTTCAACTGAGCCGGTGAAACGGATCGATTATATATTTACAAACGACAAAATTGTGCCAATTTCTGTATATGTAGTTGATAATGAAAATACAAGAATCGCAAGTGATCATCTTCCGGTTGTTGCAAAGTTTCGAATTAAATAGACAGGATTAATTAAATTTCAAAAGAGGAGAAGAGTTAGAATGTATGATTTCTTAAAAGAATTGGGAATCAAGGATGTAAACTACGGGGCGACCCTGGGAAATAGTGATGGATGGCTTAAAACCGGCGGTAAGGAACTGGTCAGCTATTCTCCTATTGATGGAAAACCGATTGCAAAAGTAATCCAGGCAACCGCCGGGGATTATGAAACAGTGATCAGAGAAGCGCAAAAAGCATTTGAAAAATGGCGTATGGTTCCGGCGCCGAAGAGAGGGCAGATTGTTTGGGAAATCGGCGAAATACTCAGACAGTATAAGGAGCCTTTAGGAAAACTGGTGACTCTGGAAATGGGGAAAATTAAAGCCGAGGGTATGGGCGAAGTCCAGGAAATGATTGATATTGCAGATTTTGCCGTCGGACAGAGCAGGATGATGTATGGTTTCACTATGCACAGTGAACGTCCCAAACACCGCATGTACGATCAATATCATCCTTATGGAATTGTTGGCGTCATTACCGCTTTTAATTTTCCGGTAGCCGTCTGGGCCTGGAACACTCTCATCGCTGCGGTTTGCGGGGATGTGAATGTCTGGAAACCCAGTTCAAAAACGCCCTTAACGGCGATCGCGGTTCAAAATATTATCGCACCCATTATTGATAAATACGATTTGAAGGGTGTGTTTAATCTTGTAATTGGAAAAGGATCGGAAGTTGGCGAATTGATGATTAACGACAAGCGCGTACCGTTGATCAGTATGACCGGCAGTACTGCAATGGGCAGACGTATCGGTGAAGCCGTCGGACGTCGTCTGGGACGCACAATCCTGGAATTAGGTGGCAATAATGCCATCATTGTTACGGAGGACGCCGACCTGGATATGGCTGTCAGAGCAACGCTGTTTGGAGCGGTTGGCACGGCGGGTCAGCGCTGTACATCGACCAGAAGAATTATTATACAAAAATCCGTTAAAGAAAAATTTGTCAATAATCTCGTCAAAGCCTATTTACAAGTACCGATTGGCAATCCTCTGGATGACGGGATTTTGATGGGACCGGTGATCGATCATATGGCGGTTGAGCTAATGATGAAAGCCATTGATGAAGTAAAACAATCCGGTGGGAAATTGCTCTATGGCGGCGAAATCGTTAAGGCGATTGGACTTGAAGATGGATTCTATGTGCAGCCGACGATTATGGAAGTGAACAATGAATACCCAATCGTTCAGGAGGAGACATTTGCGCCAATTCTTTATATTATAGAATATGAGGAATTTGATGATGCTATTCGGATGCATAACGATGTTCCCCAGGGATTGAGTTCGGCAATATTCACATCATCTATGCATTACCAGGAACAGTTTCTGTCCCATATCGGTTCGGACTGCGGTATTGCAAATGTTAATATTGGTACATCCGGAGCTGAGATCGGCGGCGCTTTTGGTGGTGAAAAAGAGACCGGCGGCGGACGCGAATCCGGTTCGGATGCATGGAAAGCCTATATGCGCAGACAGACGAATACAATAAACTGGGGTAGAGAATTGCCACTTGCCCAGGGAATAAAGTTCGATATTGACTGATATATCATTGATTTGATTTATATAAAATATCGAGGTGTACGGTACATCAAGAGCGTATCGCAGAGGACAGGAATTCACCTGTCCTCTGTTTTTAACAGTCGTCATTTCTTACTCGTTACAAAGCCCCAGCTTTGTAACGGAAATTACATCTTTTGCCAACATTCCCAAGCTGGGGCTTGGGAATGAGTTGTTTATCCCGCCAGCAGGCAGGGATGTCCAATGCATCTTGCGGGGTTCCGCTCAGCCCCCGCAGAGCGGGGAATAAATTAAAATTTGTGTATATTAGTGTGCAAAAGGCATTTCGAGAAAATTCGTGGTTAACTTTCTATCAAATCGCTAAATTTAAATCATGAATAAAAAAGGCATATTGTACATTGTGTCAACCCCGATCGGGAATCTGGACGATATAACCTTACGAGCAATTGATGTATTAAAATCAGTGGATTTAATTGCTGCGGAGGATACGCGCCACGCATCAAAATTGCTCAAACATTATGACATTAAAACCAAAAAGATAAGTTACTATGATGAAATTGAGCAGAGACGCAGCCATGAAATATTGCAGAAATTACTAAGAGGAATGAATATTGCCCTGATATCCGATGCGGGAACACCGGGGATTAGCGATCCCGGGTACCGTATAATTCAAAAAGCTATCGACGCCGATGTAAATGTCGTTCCGATACCGGGATCATCATCAATCCTCGCCGCGCTGGTTGCTTCCGGATTTGCGACCGATCGGTTTATATTCGAAGGATTTCTACCTCGAAAAAAGGGTCGGAAGACATGGCTTGAAGAACTTGCTGATGAATCCCGTACATTGATACTCTTTGAAAGTCCGGTAAGAGTGTTAAAAACTTTAAAGGATTTGAATGTTCATTTCGGCGAGCGTCGGATTGCTGTCGGAAGAGAAATAACTAAGTACTTTGAAGAGTTCATAAGGGGTTCCATACCGGAAGTTATCTCTCATTTCGAAAATCACAAACCAAGGGGCGAATTCGTGATTGTGATTGAAGGACTAACCCGTAAATTAAAGAAACAGTCAGCATAACAAACTCTTATGTATATTCATCTGATAATGATATGACAAACAACCTAACCTGGATAAACCCCCAAAGGGACAGGCCCCGAAGGGGCAGGCAGAGCCAAAAAGGAAAAGATTTAAAAGTGAAAAATGAATAGGTTGTTCCAGTCCAGGCGATTCTGGTTGCTGGTTACTGGATACTGGATAAGAAAAAAACAATTATCAAGTAACAAGTATCAAGTATCTGATT
>JAHIOG010000476.1 GCA_018895675.1 bacterium | reverse complement strand
TCGCTGTACAATAAGAAAATGGCTGGTCAGAGCAATATATATGAAATTCGTGTATCAAGAAATTATCGAATAACCTACTCAAAATCAGGGGATCTTATACTATTGAGAAAGGTTGGAACTCATGATATATTGAAAAAGCCCCAATAGATTAGATTGAAAGTTTCGTCATTTATCCTTCCGAAGAGCAGTAAGCCTTCGGAAGGTTTTCTTTATGGTACAACCGTAATCATATCAAACAACTACTTTGAGTGAAAAAATGCCTTGTTTCCAAATTAGGATATACCAACACTTTTCTACACCTGTCAGGTTTAATCAATTAATCTTATCTGAATTTGGGAGGAATTAATAAACCTGATAAGTATAATCCGGTTTTACTTTTTACGGCTACGGGGTTATGCTTCGTAGTTGGAAACCCATTTAGCCTTTGCTACGCTGCGGCGGAAATGGGTTTTGGAGTAATTGCTGCTTCTCATAAAAGAGGTAAGAAATGTTAATAAACATTAACCATCGCCTGTCCTCTTGGGGAATTTAATCGATGGGCTAGAATGACTTCTACCTATTGTCCAGACTTTAGAGAGTAACACACCCCGTCCGGCAGCTGCCGGACACCCCTCCCCGAAGATCGGGATTTCTCTTCGTTCAACTTATTAGAGGGGAATAAAAGGGGGATGTAACTTGGTGTGTATTTTAACTTCCAATCGAAGTATTCACCGGATGAATTCAGTTTTCGTTGTGGGAAGCACTCGACCCACTCAATTCCGTTTACTCCCGCCTTGCGGGATACACCGGATAAAAAATTGCCTGCCTAGCGGCAGACAGGAGAGGTTAATGTTTGAGATGATATTATGAATGATCTAATAAAAGAAACGTTAACCCCGATACATCGGGGGCATTAGCTGTTGGCGACTGGATAACCTCTCCTCATATGCCCGACTTCATAGTCTCATGAGGGGAAAAGGCTACAGAGCAGCCTGCCCGGCCTATCCGACGACAGGCTGAAGCCCTGCAACCAAGAGGAAATTATAAAACCTGACATGTTTGCGGCTGAGTAGTTAAATTTATTACATGAAAAAATTCAGCCTATATATTCATTTTCCATTCTGTATTCGTAAATGTCATTATTGTGATTTTTACTCCGTAATATTAGATCCGTCCGCAGTAGATTCATGGACAACAGCCTTGTTGACAGAAATTGATTTATATGAAGCGAGATTTGGAGATTCTCAGATCGAGACAATCTACATTGGCGGCGGAAGCCCCAATCTGATCGGATCGAAAAAAATCCGATCTATATTTGAAAGTTTAAATACTTCTTTCAGGCTTCCAAATGTCAGGGAATTTACCGTTGAGATCAATCCGGGAGAGGTAAAACCTGATTTTTTAAAACAATTGAAAGACATTGGCGTAAACAGGATCAGCGTCGGCGTTCAGTCTTTTAGCAATAGTGAATTAACAACGCTTGGACGTATTCACCAGGTGGAAGAAGTCTTTGCCACATTTAAAATATTAAACAGGATCGGATTCGATCACCTTACCCTGGATTTGATCTTCGGGATTCCCGGTCAGGGACCTGGTTCATGGGAACGGAGTCTGAAACAGGCAGTTGAAATGGGAGTTGATCACCTGTCGCTATACAATTTGATTTATGAGGAAGGGACGCCTTTTTACGAATTAAAAGGGAAGAAAAAAATTGTACCAACAGCCTCTGAACTGGAATGGCGAATGTATGAA
The DNA here is from genome assembly GCA_018895675.1 of bacterium. Lineage (GTDB taxonomy): Bacteria > Fidelibacterota > UBA2242 > UBA2242 > UBA2242 > UBA9312. The sequence goes on along the minus strand of JAHIOG010000476.1, from coordinate 1,220 downwards.
CTTGCTCATCGATGGTTGGAAAGTCAGGGCTTTCAACATTATGAAATATCCAACTGGGCAAAACCCGGTTGTGAATCGATTCATAATAGTTCTTACTGGAAGGAAAGTTATTATCTTGGTTTAGGACCTGCCGCGCACTCCTATGATGGTATAAGCCGCTGGTGGAATATTCGCTCAGTTGATGCTTACATAAAACATTTATCGGAAGGGAAATTTCCGGTAGAAGACCGGGAAGAACTGAACGAATACGACCGGGAAATTGAGTTTCTGTTCCTGAGTTTAAGAACACAGGGTGGATTGCCTATAGGGAAATTTGAAAATCTGTTTCTTATAGATTTTAAACGAGTAATACAGAAACTGGCGCAACGGATTGGTAGCGATGAATACTGGATATTCGTTGGGGATAGTTTTAAATTAACACCTGCAGGATGGTTTGTGTGCGATTCGATAACAAATCACATCCTTGAAATAGTAGAGGAGGTCAGAAATGATCATAAAAAAATGTTCTGAAGTGCCCATTGAAAAGATTATTGAAAAAGGCGTCAGCGGCGTCAGAAAACAGGTGTTACTTGGACCTGAAGATGGGGCGCCGACGTTTACCCTGAGACGTTTTACAGTTGCACCGGGCGGCTACACATTTTATCATACTCATGATTTTGAACATGAAGTTTACGTGCTTGCCGGTAGAGGCGTCGCGCGAAGTGAACATGATGAAATCAGCATATCAGAAGAATCCGTTATTTTAGTCAAACCTAATGATGTTCATCAATTTGTAAATACAGGCAAAGACGACCTTATTTTCCTGTGCATCATCCCGAATCCTGACTAGCAATGAACTTTTTTTCATGTGCGCTGTATAATAATGACTTTCACCCAACCAACTTGAGGAATTAATGAAAAAAGAACCCAAACAATCAAAAGTAAAACAGACAGTCAAGCAGGAAATTAAATCCTGGGGACTGATCATTTTAATCGCTCTTGGCATTAAACAAACCATAATTGCCTCATATCATGTTCCCACCGGTTCCATGGAAAATACGATCATGACCGGAGATTTTCTGTTTGGCAATAATTTTATCTACGGGTCCCGCACACCGGATTGGATAGGTATTCCGTACACACGCCTGGGTTTTCATATTCCCTGGTTCCGGTTGCCGTCGATTGAAAAGCCCGCTCAGGGAGATATTTTAATATTTAAATACCCTGTGGATCCGTATGTA
>JAHIOG010000475.1 GCA_018895675.1 bacterium | reverse complement strand
TGCTACATATGAGTGATGTGACAATCGATATGGTGGATAATAAAATGGATATACATAGTAGTACTTCTGAGCCATGGAAAGTTACCTTGGTTGATACTGGTATCAATACGATGACCGGAGGAAGGATAAAAAGGATTCAAAAATATATAGGTAAAGATCCATTTATGTTGACATATGGGGACGGAGTAGCGGATATCGATATTAATAAATTGATAAAGACACATAAGAGGAATAAGAAGTTGGCGACATTAACCGGGGTGCTGACTGCTGGGAGATTTGGGGTTTTGGATATTCAAAAAGATTCGGTTAAGTCTTTCATGGAAAAACCAAAGGGTGAAGGTAATCGCATTAATGGCGGATTTTTTGTGCTGGAACCGGAAATATTTAATTATATTAAAAAAGGCGATGCGGCAATATGGGAGAGAGAACCGTTGCAAAAACTTGCTGCGGACGGCCAGTTAGATGTGTATAAACATAACGGGTTCTGGAAATGCATGGATACATTGCGTGATAAGTTAGAACTCGACCATCTTTTAGAACAGGGAGAAGCTCCCTGGAAAACATGGGAGAACTCTGGGCATGAATAAAAAATTTTGGGAACAAAAAAATGTTTTAATTACTGGACATATTGGATTTTTAGGTTCCTGGTTAACTAATACACTGCTTGAGCTGGGGGCTAATGTAGTTGGGGTTGATATAGTTAAAAGCCGTAAGGGGTCTGTTTTAATTGCTAAAAGCAAAAATTTTAAGGGTATCAAAGCAGATGTTGCAAACTTGAAATCTCTTGCTAAGATAATTTCTACTAATAAACCACAGATTATCTTTCATCTTGCAGCTGAAGCAATAGTAAGTCGGGCGAATAATAATCCAATAAGAACTTTTAAATCCAATATAGAGGGCACCTGGAATATTTTAGAGATAGCCCGCAAGACAAAGTCGATTCAGGCAATAGTTATGGCATCAAGCGATAAAGCCTATGGCGCACATAAAGTGCTTCCTTACAAAGAAGACGCAGCTTTAAAAGGTGACCATCCGTATGATGTTTCTAAAAGTTGTGCGGATTTGCTTGCGTACACATACTTCCATACATACGGCGTTCCTGTTTGTGTAACTCGCTGTGGAAATATCTATGGTCCGGGGGATTATAACTTTTCTCGCATAGTGCCAGATGCCATTAGATGCGCTTTGACTGATAAAAAACTTCTTATTCGTAGCAATGGAAAATTTACCCGAGATTATGTCTTTGTCGACGACATTGCTAACGGGTATATGCTTCTTGCAGAAAAGCTGGCCCATCTTGAATTAGGTGGCCAGGCATTTAATTTTAGCGATGAAAATCCGATGACTGTATTAAAGTTAGTCGATAAAATCTATAAAATTGCGGGCAAGAAACCTAATTATATCATACAGAACAAAGTGAAATACGAAATTAAGCATCAATATCTGGATTCTAATAAGGCGAGAAAGGTGCTAGGATGGAAAGTGAAGCATACGTTGGAAGAAGGTTTGCAGCAGGCTATTGATTGGTATAGTAGGCTTTTAAGAAAATAAAACCTAGAGGATTTGATGAAAAAAATAAAGGTAGGTATTCTCGGAACGGGAAATATCGGAAGTGACCTGTTGATAAAAGTGCAGCGGTCTAAGTTTTTAGAATGCGGAATTTTTGCTGGCAGAAATCCTAGATCAGAAGGGATAAAGAGAGCGAAGATTTTAGGGGTTAGAACTTCATGCGATTCGGTGGAAGCAATAAAAAATAATCCTGATTGCTGTGATATAGTATTTGATGCTACTTCGGCAAAAGTGCATTTTCATAATGCTTCGATTCTTGAAAAAATGGGAAAGTATATCATTGATTTAACCCCATCTCAGGTAGGTAAGATGTGTGTTCCGGTAATTAATATGGCCGAGTGCCTGGATGTGAAAAATGTTAATCTTGTAACTTGCGGTGGGCAGAGTGTAATACCGATTGCATATGCGATTATGAAGGTACATCCGGAAACAGAATACATAGAAATAGTTGCCAGCATATCTTCTAAATCCGCCGGGCCGGGCACAAGAGTTAATATTGATGAGTTCACTCAGACTACTCGTGATTCCATATTGTCGTTTACCGGGGTGCCTAAGGCTAAAGCACTTATTATATTAAACCCGGCCGAACCACCGGTCTTAATGCATAATACTATCTATGCGACAATTAAAAATCCTAAGATAGAGCGTCTTAGTTCAGAAATTAAAGCAATGGTTAAAAAAATTCAGCAATATGTTCCTGGCTATAAATTAAAACTGGGCCCGGTAGCAGAGAATAACAGGGTCACCACAATGATAGAGGTGGTTGGGTTAGGAGATTATTTGCCGCAATATTCCGGAAATCTGGATATTATTACCTGTGCGGCGGTAAAAATTGCCGAAGAATATGCAAACAATAAACTGCTAAAGATAAAGGTATAAAAGTTGTGAACGAGATATTATTTTTTGATTCAACTCTCCGAGACGGGTCTCATGCTGTAGCGCATCAGCTTACGGTAGAAAATATTAGAGACTATTGTGCCGAAATAGACAGCGCGGGGGTATATACAGTTATTGTCGGTCATGGAAACGGCCTGGGAGCTTCCTCGTTACAGGTCGGACTGTCTGGTTTAACAGACCATCAAATGCTGACTACGGCTCGAAGCCAGTTAAAAAAAACCCGGTTGGGAGTTTTTCTGATTCCTGGGTTTGGGACAATTAAGGATGATCTAGCTCCAGCGCTTGAAATCGGCGTAGACCTTGTTTGCGTAGCTGCGCATTGTACTGAAGCAGATGTGACAAGGCAGCATATCGAATATGTCAGGAGCAAGGGCAAAGAAGCCTTTGGCATATTGATGATGCAGCACATGACGACAAAAGAACGTTTGCTTGAAGAAGCTCTAAAAATGCAGGAATACGGTGCTTTGGGAGTAATTTTGATGGATTCAGCAGGAGCGTCACTGCCGGATTTGGTTACGGAAAATATTGGGAGATTGGTTAAAGGGACTAATGTCAAAGTAGGGTTTCATGCCCATAATAATCTGGGGATGGCTATAGCCAATTCATTTGCTGCGATAAAAGCTGGAGCAATGATTATTGACGGAACTTTGCGCGGTTTTGGCGCTGGGGCGGGGAATTGTCAGATGGAAGTTCTTGCGGGCTGTCTAAATAAAGCAGGAATTGAAACGGAACTTGATTTATATAAGTTGATGGATGTGAGCGAACACATTGCTACCACAATGATGACAAAGGCGCAGGAAATAACTTCTATAGGGTTAATCAGTGGTTTAGCCGGAGTTTTTTCCGGTTTTGCAACAAAGGTTAAAGTTGCCGCAGAAAGGTTTGGAGTGGACCCCCGGGATATATTTATGGAGCTGGGTAAGCGCAAAGTGGTTGCGGGGCAGGAAGATTTCATAACCGACGTTGCTATTGAACTGGCAGAACAAAAGAATGAAAAGGCTAAAAATCAGGATCTGTCTTTTTAATATGATCGCTGGAGGATTGAAATGATCAAAGAACAAATGAATCAGGGGAAATTTGTTTTGGGAACTTGGTGTGAGTTGCCGAGCCCGGCAGCGATAAATGTCATGGCTAAATCAGGACTGGATTTTCTGATTATAGATATGGAACATAGCGTTATGGACTTTAAGATCGCGCAGGAAATGGTCATGGCCGCAGAAGTTGAAGGCTGTGATGCGATTATCAGAGTGCCTCGCAATGATGAGTCGGATATATTAAGGGCATTGGATGCGGGTGCGGCTGGGATTATTGTTCCGCACATAGAAAATGTTGAAGATAGAAAGAGGGTTGTCAAATATAGTAAATTTGCTCCTAAAGGTGATAGAGGGTTTAACCCATATATACGTGCTGGAGGCTATAGTAGTGTCGGTGTAGATTATTTTAGAGCACAAAATGAGAAAATTTTGGTAGGCATAATAGTTGAAGGCAAAAAGGCAATAACCGATCTAGACGCGATTATTTGTGATGAGGGGGTAGATCTTGTATATATTGGTACATATGATTTGTCTGTTGCCTTAAGTGTTGCCGGTGAT
>JAHIOG010000474.1 GCA_018895675.1 bacterium | reverse complement strand
CGGGAGGGAGGTATTGAGCCTGCTTGATGCAATTTGTATAGCAAAGGAAAAAATGTATTTATAAAAAAAGGGAGTATTATATCATGACGCACAGAACAAAATATACAATTGAAGATATGCAAAAGATTGCCAAAGAACGAGGTGGTAAATGCCTTTCTAAAAAATATATTAATACACATACAAAACTAAAGTGGCAGTGTGAGAAGAATCATGTATGGGAAAATACTCCATCAAATATAAAAAAAGGTCAATGGTGTCGTGAATGTGCAGGACTTAAAAAATTGAGTATAGAAGAAATGCAAGAAATTGCTAGAGAACGGGGAGGTAAATGCCTTTCTAAAAAATATATTAATGCCAATAAAAATCTAAAATGGCAGTGTAGTGAAGGACATATCTGGGAAAATAAACCAGCAAATATAAAGAGAGGTCAATGGTGTCGTGAATGTGCAGGACTTAAGATACTTGACATTAAAGAAATGAGAGAGATAGCAAAGGAACGAGGTGGTAAATGTCTTTCTGAAAAATATTTAGGAAATAAAACAAAATTAAAATGGCAATGCAAATTAGGACATATTTGGGAAGCTGTCCCATCAAGTGTAAAAAGAGGAAGTTGGTGTCCAGAATGTGCAGCTAATGTAAAACTTAACATACAAGAAATGAAAAAAATCGCTAAAGAAAGAGGTGGTAAATGTCTTTCTAAAAAATATGTTAATGTCGAAACAAAACTTAAATGGCAGTGCAGTGAAGGTCATATATGGGAAGCTACACCAAGTAAAATTAAAATTGGTAGATGGTGTCCTGAATGTTCTGTAGGATTGGGTGAAAGAATATGTAGAATTTTTTTTGAGCAATTGTTTAAAAAGAAATTTCCTAAATATCGTCCTAAGTGGTTGGTGAATAAAGAGAATAACCAAATGGAATTAGACGGATATTGTAAAGCGCTTAATCTCGCATTTGAACATCAGGGGCAGCAACATTTCAGACATCTTGATTTTTTCCATTCCAAACAGGAATTCCATAAAAGAATTAGAGATGACAAAGAGAAACAAAAATTGTGTAAAGTACACGGGATAACATTAATTCAAATACCAGCAATGCCCACAATGTTAGAAATAACAGAAGTTAAAGATTTTGTAATAAAAGAATGTAAAAGAACTGGTTTTGCAAATCTACATTATGACATTGATAATATTAAAATGAATTTACAGGAAGCATATATTCCCAATTTAAAAGTCCATTTTGAAACGATCAAAAAAATTTCTATAAAAAGAGGTGGTAAATGCTTATCTAAAAATTATCTTGGGAATGATATAAAATTAACTTTTCAATGTAAGGAAGGACACATCTGGAACGCAAGTCCTGCTAATATAAAGATGGGTACTTGGTGCCCTGCGTGTGGGGGTAGTAAAAAATTAAGCATTAAAGAGATGCAAAAAATTGCCAAGGAACGGGGTGGCGAGTGCCTTTCTAAAGAGTATATAAATAATGTCACTAAATTGAAATGGCGGTGTAGTAAGGGTCACATATGGGAAAATACATCGGCAAATATAAAAAGGGGTCAATGGTGTCCTGAATGTATAGGAAATATAAAATCAAACATTGAAAAAATGCAGAAAATTGCTAAAGAGCGAGGTGGGGAATGTCTTTCTAAAGAATATATTAATAATGCAACTAAATTGAAATGGCGATGCAGTGAAAATCATATTTGGGAAACTACACCAATAATCGTAAAGAGAGGAAGTTGGTGCCCTCAATGTGGAAGAAAAAAACTAGCGGAAGCACAAAAGTTGTCCATTGAAGATATGCAGATAATAGCCAAAGAACGAGGCGGTAAATGTCTTTCCAAAGAATATGTAAATTCTCATACCAAACTAAAATGGCAATGTAGTAAAAAACATGTATGGGAAGCTAAACCTGTTGATATAAAACAAGGAAGCTGGTGCCCTGAATGTGCAGGCAATATAAAACTCAGCATTGAAAAAATGCAAAAACTCGCCAAAGAACGAGGTGGAAAATGCCTCTCCGAAAAATATATAAATGCTCGTACAAAGTTAAAATGGCAGTGTAGCGAAGGACATATCTGGGAAGCTATTCCCTATAGCATAAAAGCAGGTACTTGGTGTCCTGAATGTGCAAAGAATAGTAAGAGGAATAAATATAACGTCACATAATTTTCAATATCAGGAGATGTCTTTATTAATAATCTTGAAAAGTTCATGCATCTCTTTGGCGGGCTTATAATTCGGGTCAGCCTTTTCCCATACTTTTCGGGCGATTTCCAAATGTTCCAGCGCTTTGTTGTTTTCGCCTGTATCAATATACACGCGCGCTATTTCGCAATGAGCCGGAGCGTAAACAGGAAATATTTTGAGCGTTGTTTCTAAAAATTTGCGTGACTTAGACGATTCGCCCAATAATCTGTAACACCTGGCGATATCAGTCAGGATAGTAATATTTATCGGTTCATATTGCAACTGTTGCTGATATTTCATAACTGCATTTATATAGTCTTCCCTCAATTCACTGATCTTGCCCTGCGCATGACAGACGATATTCATCTTATTCTCATCGGAAAATATCCTGATTACACCTAAAACAGCTTCAATATATTTTTCAGTTTGTTCAATATCCTTCATTTCTACGTACATATCAAGATAGCCGAAAGCGAGGTATTTCGCCCAGGGCTGCGACAGCTTTCCATGAAAATCGGCAAGTTGCTTAAAACCTTCGGAAGAGTTATCACTGGTAACATACATGCCAAATGACATATCGGAAACCTTGTTAATCATCAAATCAACGGGATTCAAATATTTTGCCAATTCTGTAAATTTCTTGTTTCTATTGTCAAAAGCCCGCTCTATTTGTCCTCTTTCATAATAAAAATACTGCAAAGCATCATAAACGAAATATTTTTCCTGGGGTGTTTTTGAACTTGCCAAAGCCAAATCAAACTGTTCTATGGCTTTATCGTAGTTGCCAAGAATCGCCTCAATTAAACCAAACCGAACAATAACGTGTATATCGGACGGATCTATTATTTGAGCATCGGTATAATATTTTTTGGCCTGTTCATAATCTCCCTTGATGAAGAACAATTCTCCAAGCGAGAAATAAGAGCTGGATTTTTTGGGGTATTCTTTTTTATGAAGCTTTAGATATTTCAGAGCCTCTTTAAAATCTCCTTTTGTGAGATAGATATTTCCAATATAACGAAGATAATATTTTCTCTGGGGATCAATTTCAAGGATCGTCTTATATTCCTCGATGGCTTTGTCGGGCAAGTTTTTCTTTAAAAGTTCTCTTGCAAGCCGGAAATGTCCGCGAATATCTCTGGGATACAATTGAACCCACATATTCAATATGGCGAAAAGCTTATCAGGGTCTTCGGAAATCAGATAATATTCTTCTTTGACGCCGAACTGCAGATTTTCAGGCAACTTATAAAGATATTGCATCGTGATTTGTAGTTCTTTCCGGGCAAGCTCCGGTTTGTTCTCGTTAATATAGGATTTATATAGCGCCCAGTGTGCGATGGCAAATCCGGGATCGGTTTGAACGGCATTTAAAAAATGAGGCGTGGCGTTTTCGAAATCATTTTTGAGGTTAATAAAATTGGCGCCGGCAATGTATTCTCTGAACGCTTCGGCTGAAGGAGTCAATATTTCACTTATTGGCAGATCTTCCACGCTTTCGATATGCCAGTCGGGAAGCCCCAAATCTTTTTTTAGATCAACACATATTTGATCGATAATGGAAAAAATATTAACATTTCTGATTGTGTGTTCAGATAATAGCCGCCCTCTTTTCGTTTCATATAAATAGGTGTTAACAATGAATGTGTCCTTCTGTACGGTAAAGGAGCCGCCCAGAAAATATTCCCGCAGAATATCTTTGGCAATTTTCTTTTCCAGAGACATCGGCATCCGCATAGACTCGCTAAAACCCGCCTGTAAAATCTTTTGATAAATCATGTTATCATATGCTGAATATACCGAGAAAAAGGGATCCTGATTCAAATCTAAATTGCAGCCTGCCATAAAAGCATATTGCAGCCATTCAAGTTCTTTTTTTGCGGATTCATTATCAAAAAAGAAGACAGCCAATCTTTTCTGGAAACCTGATTTGGGAATTTCTCTTTGAATAGTTTGACCGGCTTCGTTTTTTATGCTCACTTCTGTAGTGGCAGAACCCAGCTCTTTACCGCTAAAAATCGTGAAAATTAGAATGCCGGTAAAAATAACATTGATTGGAATTCCGATTTTTTCGGTACGCGTCCACTCATCGCGACCAGGTCTGCCGTGAAAATAGGCCAGCATTCCCACGGTGGGAACCATCGAGATCAAGGTAATAAAGCTGAAATCAGTCAGATAAGGGGAGATCATATAGTGTTCCACGATCCAGCTGATAAACTCCAGAGTTGTCCAGCAGACTCCCAGATAGATTAAGACAATCTGAGGGAAACGCCGGTCCAGCAGGTCCCTGAAGATAGTTGGTTTTTTATGATCCGTGTTGTCTGCCATATCGCTGATTTACAATTCTATAAGACGGTGTTTCTATATGTTTTGTTGTCGATAACCATAAACATTTATTAATTATAGTCAATATAAATAAATCATTTGTTTATGTCAAACGGGATTATCCTTGAGAAGCATTAGAAAATGATCGATGTTTGCCTCCTTGAACATCTTGCCTGTTACTTTAAACCCATGTTTGGCATAATAGTCACATAAATGCGACTGGGCGTGCATTTTGAATTTTCTGTGCCCTCTCTCCCGGGCAATTTTCAACATATATTCGACTATTTTGTGACCATATCCGTGATTACGAAATTCTTTTCTTACGGCAATTCGTTCCAGCTTCGCCCACTCTCCGATAAATCGTATCCTGCCGGCAGCAACCGGCTCACCGTTGATTTCCCCTAATATATGAAGAGCGCTGTACTCATGTTCGTCCATCTCAATAGAATAGGCCACTTTCTGTTCACCCATAAACACGACGCCGCGTATCATAAAGACCTTGATGAGATCATCCGGATTTGTTACTATTTTAAACATGTTCCACCTTGGTCGATTGGTATAATATAACAAAAAACGGGAATGAAAACACTCCCGCTCTTGAAATATCGCTGCAAAGCGATTTATTAATCAAAGATTTTTCCGGGATTCAAGATGTAGTTAGGATCAAAGGATTGCTTGATACGCTTCATCAATTCGATGGTTACAGGCTCCAGCGCCTGGTCGAGGAACTTTTTCCGTTTGTGTCCGATACCGTGCTCGCCGCTGATGGTTCCGCCGAGGGCAACGGTTTTATCGTACAGATCAAACAAAATTTCCGGCAGACACACATTCCAATCGCCGATATCCATTTCCGGCTTCTTCACAATAGTCGCATGTAAATTTCCGTCTCCAGCGTGACCATAGCACGGGATCAACACATTGTATTTATTGGAGAGTGCTTTCAATTCGGGTAGTATTTCAGGAATATTCGCAACGGGAACGACTATATCTTCCAGGCTCTGAACGGGCGAATAAACCATAAAGGCTTCTGCAATATTGCGCCGGATGCTCCAAACGCGTTCCTGGGTCGTATAATTATCAGCCACAAAGACATCGAGAGCGCCGTTTTCGAGACACAGCTCGCCGATGATTTCATATTCCTTTTCCAATTGTTCCATATTGTTTCCATCCACTTCGATCAGCAGCATGGCGCCGGCGTCTTCATGTGGCAGATGTTCATTGAGGTAGCGATATGAGGTCTGGAAGGACAATTGATCCATAAATTCTATCGCTGTGGGAATAATCCGACCCATGGTTAAAATAATGGGCACCATTTTTATAGCGGCTTCGGCGTCCTGAAAGGGTACTAATAAATCGACTTTTTCGGATGGCAATGGCTGTAGTTTGATGGTGATGTTGGTGAAAATTCCCAGCGTTCCTTCCGACCCAACCATCAGTTTGATCAGATCGTAGCCCACCACATTTTTTACGATCTTTCCGCCCAAGTGAATGATCTCTCCTTCGGGGGTAACAACTTCTAATCCCAGGATATAGCGGTCGGTTACCCCGTACTTCACGGCTTTGCCGCCGCCGGCGTTTTCGGCGACATTGCCGCAGATGTAGCAGCTTTCGAGACTCATCGGGTAGCCGGCAAACCAGAGACCGTCATCTTTTAGTTTATTATTCAGGTCGTTTGTGATCACACCCGGCTCAACGACAGCGATCATATTATTGCGGTCGATCTCAAGGATCTCATTCATCCGCTCAAAAGACATTAGAATTCCGCCGAAAAGGGGAACGGCTCCGCCTGACAATCCGCTACCGGCGCCCCGCGGCGTAACCGGGATTTTTTCACGGTTTGCCAGCTTCATGATTTGGGCAATTTCCCCGGCTGTGCGGGGCTTTACCACAACATCG
>JAHIOG010000049.1 GCA_018895675.1 bacterium | reverse complement strand
CAAGGTGTCAATCCTAAAATACCATGGCTATTTGATTTTAAACTGGATTTTCGCTTTAGATAATGTTAATGGGCCAAATTTATTGGGTCTATAAAATTGCTGACAGGTCGGGATAATTTTTCTACAACTTTCCGATAGGATAGATTAGCAAGTCTTCCCATTTAGATTCCTAATACCAATGGGATATCAAGAGATTTTTTCATTACCGTTAGAGGCTCAGGTATTTTTCCTTGTGCTTCCAGTAATTTTTTTTACAACATCACGAGCAATTTCAAGTGTTTCGATTATTGTTCTTCCCTGAGCGACTAAGCCTTGAACTTCATCAGAAGTAGCAAGATAGACTCCTTCTGGTAATTACTTGATATGAATTTTGATTATTCTTTCCATCTTTTACCTTCTTTTTGTATATTTTATTATCATATTTGGAAAAAGTTCCTTTTGTTTTATCCCGGCAAGCAGGCTGTTGCAGAATGATAATTCAAAATTATGGTACCGGTTTATAGATTCTACGTCGGACATATATATTTTTAATAACCACTTGGATAATTAGTATTAATTCGAGATTTGCCCACAAAATCTGACAGTAATTCCGGTAATATTGCACAAAAATAATAAATCTGAAACGATCTTTCGCTATTAAATTGAAAAGGACGTTCAGATTATGGGCAATACTCATTAGATTGAACTCACCCTTAACTTGCTCTAACCCTCTTAGACTAAATCGCCTGAACCCAAGATTTTGTTTGATATTTCCAAATACCGGCTCTACAGTTGTTGCTCGCAGCTTCAGCCTGGATTTGGCCTCATCGGTTTGTAGTTTGTCATTCATATTTTCGGCCAATATCTCACGGTCGTCTCGATAAAGTCTCCTCAATTTAGTTTTACTCGATCCTGGCAAGCATTGATCAATCAAAGGACAGTCACTATCCCAAATAGGGATGTCTTCGACACAATTTAAACACTGATATATTTTACCATGGCTCTTGCCGTTATTATAATGACGTAAAGGTTTCAGTTTCTTTCCAGCCGGACATTTGTAATAATCTTCTTCACAATGGTAAATAAAATCAGAGCGTTCAACTTTGCAACCCTCTTGCAGAATGGTCTCCATATTTGTCGGTGAATTGTTTTTTGAACGATTTTTAGGCGTGGGATCAGCTATAACAGCGTCAATACCTTCTTCATTTACATATTCTAATTGCTCTAAACTGTGAAATCCGGCATCGGCGTCGTACTTTCGTTGTAAATCACTGCCAAGATTCTGCTCGCTCTTTTGATGCATATTCGCAAATTGATTCTGGTCATTAGGGTCGGTAACAACATCATTAGCAACGATGAAATTTGTAACGCTGTCCACCGCTGCCTGGGCATTATAACTCGGCCCGTCGGATTTAGGCATAAAACGGGCATCCGGCTCAATAATGTTGATTTGATGATTCTTGCGATGTTCCGGTTTTAGCTCTTCCTTGCGCTCTTTCAATCGGGCTTGACATTCGACTAATTCCTTCTCCTTCTTCTTTAATTTTTCAATCTTATTACGAATATTCTCTAAGTCTTCTATATCATCTTCATCTTCGGCAAGATCACAATGACTCATATATTCGGCAATATCTCGACGAATGGCCTCTATTTTGCGGTTTAGTTGATCCTCTTTATGACTCTGCTTTTTACTACAGGAAGCTTTAATCTTTGTGCCATCTATACTAATCTCTTTGAAATCTGATATGCCCGTTTCCTTCGCTAAAAGAAGTATCTGAACAAAATAATCTGCCATCAGGTCTAAATGTCTCTTCCTGAAACGACTTAATGTGGTATGATCAGGACGTAAATCGGCAGATACATATATAAAGCGGAGTTCATAACGACATAAGTTCTCTATTTTCCGGGTACTGGATTCACCTTCGCTATAAGCAAAAAACCAGGCGGCTAAAAGAGTTTTAGGATCATATGCATCGTTGCCCTGACTACTGTAGCGATTGTATAACTCAGTCAAATCTAATTTTGATACAATATCTACAACCATGTGACTCTTGTCATTTTTTGTGACAAAGTCAGAAAGACAGTAACCGAGTAATTTCTGTTGCCTGCGGTCATTAAAAATAAAGCCCATTAATAATTCCTATCAAGGTATATTGAAATAACGCCGAAACACACCCAAAATATACATATTATATTAATTATTAACAAGTTAAAAAGATACTGCAACAGCCTGTACGTCGGGATATAGATGATCGATTCTACCAGTATTAAAGGAACTGCTACGACGGATGATACCATGAACTTCGTAGCCTTTTTGTTTCCTTTATCCACTAATTACACCCCGCCTGCCAGAGAGCCTGCCTGTCCGGCAGCCGCCGGACGCAGACAGGAAATGGCGGGCAGGGAATCTTCACGAATTTTTTAAATAATTATTGTTTTAATAAACTTTTTATTTCTTTATCTGTGAATTTCAATTGACGCATGACCCTCTTGCCCTGTGTAATACGATAATCAAGATGAATTTTTTTTAAGAAAGTATTTTTTACGACTCTTATTGTATTCTTTTCTATATCTGCTTTTTATTACACGGGGTGAACAATATATTGGATCCAATGTTTTTTTACCCATTTGGACTGGAGTCGAATATCTTTTCCCTTCAATTGTTTTAGAATATATTGCATGATCGGTTTTTCCTTGTCTTATAAATATTGCACCGCCTTTTTCCAGTAGCTTTGTCAACCTTTTGCTTGACATAGAGGGAATTTTAAGCATATGATGGCAACTCATGCACTTCAAGCGGTCTTAATAACATATCCTCTGCTGGTTCTTTATACCATTCAGGTTCAGTGTCTTTTAAGAATTCTATGAATTCATTTGTTGACATAGGCGATGAAATAGTTTCAGGATGCTCTCTTATATCCTCAAGATACAATTTTATTGCATTACTCAGGTTCTTTTCAACATCTGCTAAATCTTCACCTCGTGCAGAAATATTTAGTTCTAAACATATTGCAACATATTCAAGTTTGCTTTTACGAACTATTGCTATGTATTGCTCTTTCATTTATCACCTCGTTTATTTATGCTTTTTCAATATTTCTGATTATCACCAATCCAATTTATGACTATGTCATAAAAACTACTAATTATTTTCAGTAATTCTCTGTGGCTTAGCCCGGCAGCTGCCGGGCGGGCGGTTATTGTTTTTTTCTTCTTTGTGACCTTTGGAGCGAGAAAGAACTTACAGACATTATTCGTCTCAGACGCATTTCGTCTTATCAATCCCGAGTACGTTCCTGCGAATCCAGTATCGGACTAAGGGATCGGTGAATAGATAAGCAGTATCCTTTTTTCTGACCAGTCCCTTATCCTTTAAATATCGTATAGCACGAGACACATTAACGGTTTTATTATCGAACAGGGTATAGAGATTGTCATCACCGCGGACTATTGCGATGGCAACCTGTAATATTTCCCGTGAGTTTTTCAGATCTTCCCAGATTTTTTCGACATAGTTTGATTCCAGTTGGGCTGCCTGTTCGACCAAATCATGAATATTCCCATCGGGTTTCATTTTCCCAATGGAGTTTAACTCAATAAGTTGTGCCAGCAACTGGGTATAGTAGGGATGACCTTTGGTAAAATTCAGTAAATCACTCACCTTCCCGGCGTCTATTGGAATGTTTCGATTTGAGAATTGATTTATGAGATAGCGTTTAAATGCATCTTCTGGAACCATATCCAGGTTGATCACACGCACAAATCGAAAAAAGGGTGAATCCGGTTTAATGAATAATTGATTCATCACTGATTCATAACTTCCGGAGAAGAGATAGGCTGTGTTCTGGTGATGCTGAATTCTGGCTCGAAACATTTTTACGATTTCATTGCCGTCCATTTTTGCCAGATCGCCAAATTCATCAAACGCGCATACGGTCGCGCTTTTATTTTTCAGTCCAAATGAATTCACGAATTCGACACTTTGCTCCAGCAGTTGAAAGTCATCGATATTTCGTTCCGCGAATTTCAAAATAAAATCAAAGTCCTCAACGGTTTGTTTGAATTCGATATTTTTAAATATCTGGGATATGGAGTCGGTAACTTGTTTAAAAACCATGTCCAGTTTTTTATTTTTTAATGTTTCGCGGGTAATGCGTTCGGCGAGTGCTCTCCGGGTTGGGGTTGTGAACAGATCAATATAAACGGTAAAATACCGATAATCTCCTAATTGACGTATAACTTCCAGAATTACCGATGTTTTCCCAAACCGGCGCGGAGCAATAATGGTGACGCTCTGGCCAATTTTCAGATAATCGATGATTTCTTTTACAACGGATTCACGCCCGACAAGGTCGTTGCCTGTTACCGGTTTGCCGGTGGGGAATGATAGTTTAAATTGGTTCATTTTCTATGATTAGTTTTTGCTCTCGCCCAGCACGCTTTTATTAATGTAGAATGCGAAATAAATAGATGTCGCATTTTTATCCTTCATTGTTTCCCAACAGGGACTTTGGAGCATTTTTTCATTTACCCTGTGGAATTCGAGCCTGCCCTATTTAAGTTTTGATAATTATTAATCCTACTACGTAACTTGTCCCAAAGGGAATCTTCGATAAAATTTAATATACCAAATGTAGTATTTACAATTGCTAGTTGGAACTATATATCGCATCATATTTCCTAAATGACGTTGTAGGGTTAAATTTTGTCACGAATCTTAATTAATTGTTTCTCGAAATAATCGGCAATTTGATACTTCGTAACCGATTCAACGGGAGCCAGGTGGTTTTGAATATTATCTTCAGGAATATCTTCGGTATATATCAACGTTTCTGTATAGGTTATGGGTGCCAAACCCGGTAGTAAAGTTTTGCATTTTTGGATGATTTCTTCCAAAGGGATCGCATATTTAGCAATATAATATAGATCGTAATAATCGCGCATGGTGTTCCGTTGAGCAATGGCAGACATTTTCAATACGGCGATGATATCGATTGGTGCGATCCAAAGGCAGTTACTTCTCTGAGCCGAGGGCTTTATTTGAAAGGGAATTTGTACGGCGCCGGCGCTGAAGAAGGTTACCTTGACCTGTCTGATGACAAAATCGATCTGATAGGAATCCTCAATTTTCATAATCCTGAATGAACCGGGAAAGCACTTATTGACAGACCTTTTGATATAATTCAAATCCAAATATTCATCATCAAGAATAAAGTCAAGGTCTTCCGACTGACGATGGGAGATTTGAATCGCCAGCGCCGAACCACCGACAAGGGTAAATGGTTCGATCCATTTCTGATCCTTTAACTTCAGTAACAGGTCTCTGGTGTTGGTTGGCAAAAAATTGTAATTAAACATTATTTAAGGATAATCTGCTCAATGAAACGGATTCTTTTCTTAAGATGAGGACAGTTGTTTTTGAGAGACTGTATAGTTTTACGGATTTCCACTTCAGGCACCGTCCTGAGGACATGGCGCATATCGGAGATATCTCCGTACTGAAAAACCTGACGGGTAATGATTTGAGAGTCTAAATCCGCATCTTTTTTATAACTCCAAAATATATAATGAGGAAACCCTGTAATTTTCATGTGATTGGTCTATTCAATGATTCAGTTATTCTTCTCGCCTCGTGCCGGAGGCATCCCTTATATATTAAAAGTAATGAAAAAGAATAGAAGAAAAAAAAGAAAAAAAGAAAAGTTTATTAAATCCTCCTCTTTTAATAAATTATTATCGTACAGTATATAAGACGGTATTGGTTGTTTATTGTTCTGTATAACATGTGGTTTTCTCTATAAAGCGCACTGAGATCTGTCGGTTGTATGAAGTAAAAATTCTTGCAAAGGTGCAGCCTCGATATAACGGGGATAAACTTTCTCTTAGAGACATGAGATTATCTTTCTACAATCCATTGGCTAACCAAGCAATATCCAATTTCCAAAATTACACAAATCCAAAACAAGAATATTCCGACCTGCCGGGGTTTTGTTCATTGAATATTGTACCTTGGTGCTTGTTTGTGATTTGGTACTTATCTCATCAGAGACTCCTAGGAGCATTTATCATCTTCCATCTCCCTCCGGGCATGGCTTCGCCCCGTCAGTCACATAAGGAACTGACCGAACCGAGTCGAATATGAAGCGTATGAACAGAACGAATATCTTTCGTGTAAATTCTCATTGATTAATTTGCTACATCCGGATACGCTCTTCATATTCAAATGCGTTGTAATATATTTCAATTTTGGTAAATATGGAATTGTTTTTTGTTTCTTTTTTCTGACACGGAGCTACACGGAGACAACACGAAGACCACGAAGATTTTTTTTATTTTTATCTCACGCCCAGGCGGGATACGAGGCAAGCAACGTTTTTTATTATGTATTTCTTTGGGAGCGTTGCGGACTCTGCTTCAAAGAGCCCTCCTGGAGGTTGGCGATATCTTGTTATTATTTTTTTATCGGGTATAAAATCCGGTAGGCTTCCGGGTTCAGTAGGACCAGATTTCTTAAAATTTCTTGATTCAACTCGCTGTTTTTTGATAATTCGGAATATAATTGTCCCAGCATTTCGCGGGCGCGCAGTAATTCCTTACGTTGACGCCCCCACCGGGGATCTTCCACGGTAAGATCGATCAATTCCAATACTCTCTCGTAACATAAATTAACCAGGTCTGGTCGCTGCCGCCGAATCCAGCTATTTGCTCGTTGCAGCTCACTGGCAATATTAAGGATCTGATGTTCTTTGGGATAAGACATCCATTTATTTATTGAAAATGTGTGATATCGCAACGGGTACATTTAATAACTAGTGAAAAGTGAGTAGTGTGAAGTGAGTAGTGAAAAGATTTATGGATAACATTTCGATTTCAGGTGTTTGATTAGTCCCAGCGTCATCATTTTGATTTCGGTCAGTTCTTCAAGAACTAAGTCAGGACTAGAGATAAAATTTAATCTGGACGAAATAATGATCTAGGTTTCCAATTTTGCAATTGATCCTAAAGAAATATATAGAAACTAAATCGTTTCTTTCTCTGATTGTCTCGCAGCTCCTTCGCTGATATTTGATGGAATTGAAACTGCCGCTCTTCTTATTTGAGTCTTCAATCCGAATTCCTCATTTTTAGGAAAGGCATCTGTCATTTGATAGATATTGATAACAAAATCAACTGCTCTTTTCCATACCTTTAATTTTTTATGTTCCATTCCTTTTCCATTTTCACTGTTCACGTCACTGCTAAATCGTTAAATGAAAACATCATATATCAGAGTAACAACAGCTGTTGAATGATTTTTTTTATATTACCACGGATTTCCGGATTGAGTAATTCCATGCCGGGGTTATCCTGTGAAGGACGGATGTTTATAAACGAGCTGAATTCAATAAAATCGGAACCGCTGTTCTCAGGATATACATTACCGCCCCAGACATATTCTTGTTTTGAGCCTTTTTCCAGAAGAATGGCTTCACAATCGGAATGCATTTCTCCATCAATGGCGATCCAATTGTTTTCGATGTCAATTGCAAATTTCATAAGTTCGACATAATTCGTCTGGCGATTATCCCAGAGTTTTTTCAGCGAAGTTGGTTTTTCAATAAATTGCATTATTCAGAAATCTCAAATTATTAGAGTATCCATTTTTTATCGTTTTGGTCATTGAAGTTTGTTTGATTATTGGGATTTGAGGTTTGTGATTTTATTAGCCTGATTAATTCACGAGCTCGTGAATTAATCACCCTATGGGCCGCATGTCCGATCTTCAGCGGACTGCAGGGTTAACCCCGCCGATAGGCGGCCTTGGGTGGATTATTCAACAGTGAATTATAAACAATTTCTGTAAGTAGATATTCTCTTTTCAATTAATCACTTTTTTCTTTTTTACTGGTGAATAATCCAGGTTAGTGGGATTTTTACAAGCGGTTATCAAACTGCTTCAAGATCCCTTTTACATCATATACGACCGTCTGGCCGTTTTCAAACTGTTTGATATCTAAACCTTTGAATTGATTGTGCGCCACTGCCAAAATCACCGCTTCATATTTCTTTTGTTTTTTGTCCTGTATATCGATATCTATTAAATCAACTCCGTACTCTTTTTTGACTTCTTCACTGTTTGCCCAGGGGTCATAAATATCCACATCACAGCCGAAATCCCGTAATTCGTGAACGACATCGATGACGCGGGAGTTGCGGATATCCGGGCAGTTTTCCTTGAAGGTAATCCCCAATACCAGCACTTTTGCGCCGGCAACTGTATGACCTTTTTTAATCATTAGTTTAACTACCTGTCCGGCAACGTAGTTACCCATGGAATCATTGATGCGCCGACCGGCAAGGATCACCTCGGGATGATAGCCAATTGCCTGGGCTTTATGGGTCAGGTAATAGGGATCAACGCCGATGCAGTGACCACCTACCAGACCGGGTCGGAAGTTCAGGAAGTTCCATTTGGTGCCGGCAGCTTCCAGTACGTCGAGAGTATCGATACCCATGATGTTGAAGATTTTAGCAAGTTCATTGACGAAAGCAATGTTGAGGTCACGCTGGGAATTTTCGATCACCTTGGCGGCTTCGGCAACTTTCAGCGATGGCGCCAGGTGAGTGCCGGCTGTGACCACGGTTTTATATAAATCGTCCACCTTTTTCGCCACTTCAGGCGTTGAGCCGGAGGTGACTTTCTTTATTGTTGTAAAAGTATGTTCTTTATCGCCGGGATTGATGCGTTCCGGTGAAAATCCCACGAAGAAATCTATGTTGAACGTCAATCCGCTGATCCGTTCCAGTATGGGTACGCAATCCTCTTCCGTGGCGCCGGGATAGACCGTGGATTCGTAGATAACGATATCATCCTTTTTCAGCACTTTCCCCACAGTTTCGGAAGCCTTAAGCAAAGGCGTCAGATCGGGGCGCTTGTAGTCGTCAATAGGTGTGGGTACAGTGACGATGTAATAGTTACAGGGTTGAATATCATCTAATTGGTCTGTGAGATATAAGCCGTTTGCTCTTGAGACTGGATTCTTGATGCCGGATTCTTGATGCTGAATTCTTGAAACCGGATTGGTATCAACAAGAACAGACTTGAGGTTCCCGTCTTCGACTTCCAGGGTGCTGTCGTGACCATTCTGAAGTTCCTTAACACGATCTGTTTTGACGTCGAAGCCGATAACGGGAAATTTTTGAGCGAATTCGACGGCTAAGGGTAAGCCGACATAGCCGAGACCGATTACGCCGATTTTTACATCATTCATAAATACTCCTGTGAGACGAGATTGAGATTAAGGTTAAGATTAAGGTTAAGGTTTATGAGTTCTTAAGAGATACAATGATTTGGTTGATATTTTTGACTATCGATGAAAGCCGGGCATCTAATTTATTTACAACAGCTTCATCAAAATATTTAACACGAAATCCGTATTCCAGATGGCTTTGAGTTTCGGTTGCCGATCCTCGTGCAAAGTAGTAGAAATTTATCTTATCTGCTATATGATTGCGACCAAAAGCCTCTTTACCCTGTGGAATTGTTTATCTTTTTTACTTTGAAGGACGTAGACAAAGTACATATTATTCCACAGGATTCACCCTGTTAAATAATAACTTTATCTATTATAGAAAATCGTTTTTAAAATCTATTTAACAGGGTAAATATTAGTCGAAATACTTAATGCAGATCTTCGTACTTGTGAAGTAAATCCATAATCTTCTTTTTTTGGTAAATGATCAGTCATAGTAAAAATAATTACCGCTATTTCCATCGCATCCTACCAAGCCGGCATTTCTTTAAAACTTTTATACATATTTCAGTTCAAGATCGAGATTAAAATTATAGTTATTGATAAGTATGGTTCCAATTGACACATGAACTTCCAAATATATATCTCAATCTTAGTCTTAATCTTAGTCTATAATTTTAAAGGAAGAGCGACTTTTTTACCTGTTTGCGCCGATTTATAGATCGCGATAATAAGCTCCAGGCTCTTGCGACCGCTGCGACCATCGGTATCGGCTTCGGTTTCTCCTTTTAACGCCGCAATGACATTTTGATAATACGGCAGATGTCCTAAGCCATAGATATTCGGCGGATTGTAATTGGACTCTTCTATTAACCGGTCATCATCATCATACTCTTCGAATTCCCATATATCGATAT
>JAHIOG010000473.1 GCA_018895675.1 bacterium | reverse complement strand
AGCTGGCGCCGGCTTCGGCTGATTTTGATTTCTACACCATAATCGTTTTCGAGCGGAACAATTTGCCGGTCTTCCTTTCCGGGTCCTATCAGAATAAATTCCGTATGGATATCATCAAACCGGAGCCGGGTATCCTGATCAAATCCAGGCATCCTTTTGCTCTGTTGATTTCTGCCGAATTGAGAAAAATCAAGATCACTAATACCGGTTGGATAGTTTATCCCGAATTGCCGTCTTTTTGCGCCCGGAATGTCTATACCGAGAATAAATCCCCGACCCATTACCTGGCGCATTAATTGTTGATCCGAAGACGTCAGGCAGATATATAGATTACTTGAATCGTTGGCAAATCCGATTCCGATATTACTCTTTTCATTGAACGTTAAACCCGGTTGCCAATCGGAATAACGACCATCGATGAAAATTTTGCCGTCGTTCCATTTGCTCTGCATGACGTTTTGTTTGCAGCCGCTGAGCAAGATTGTAATCGATAATGCCTCGAATAAAAGATGTTGAAATTTGAAATTGTACATGAGAACTCCCTGCTTCATAGAAGTAATTAGACACATCGATGATTAAAATGGTTAAATGAAACAGGATGTGTGAAAATTCGCGCTGTTGTGATAAAAGAAGTCTAACACGCAGACCACTTGACCCGCCGAGGCGGAGCAGGAGACTTTTCCTGTCAGGCAATTCCAACTTTTTTGGACTGATTTGTACTCCGATCAAAATACTCACAAAGTTCATTTTCTTCTTCTAAATTTTTCCTCTGGTAATTGTTACTATCTTTGTTATATTACATGTAGTATTTACTACAAGCAGGAGTTCAAAAATGAGTGTTATGAGTGTTAGAATAGATGATCAAAAGCGTCGGGCTTTGAAAGTAATAGCTTCGCTTGAAGGAAAAACAATTGGGGGCGTTATTTCAGAATTAATCGATGATTATATCCGTAAAAACAAGATGAATATTCGTCAGATTTCAGAAAAATCTGGTTTAAGAGAAATTATGATGCTATCTGAAAATTCATTTATGGAATGGGACAACGAAGAAGATGAAATCTACAACGACCTATAAGAAGTGGGACATTATTTTAGTGCCTTTTCCATTTACAGATCTTACGAGTCTAAAAAAGAGACCGTGCTTAGTAATATCGCCTGATGAATACAACAAAGGTTCCGATATTTTAATATCATCCATTACGAGTCAGTTAGATCGTGAAAAACGGTTAGGTGATTATAAAATTGAAAAATGGGAAAAGTCAAAATTACCTAAGCCATCTATGATAAGGATGAAATTTGCAACAATCGATAAGTCTATAGTTGTAAAGAAGATTGGTAGCTTAGAAGAACCTGATATATCCAAATTTCAAGAAGAAATAATGCAGTTTTTTGAGAAATAATTTTATATAAGAATTCATTACAGTCATGGAAATTCAACCAAAATATCTCTGTGTTTTAATAAATATTAAAGCTACACGTGGAATATTTTGACTGCTAAGGCTGATATAATGGAAATATTTACAAGGAGGAGATAAAAAAATGGGAATAATCGAATGGGCGAACCTGAAAGTTAAAGCTCAGAATATCTGGGATATTGGAATTCTCAAGATTTTCTGTACGATTGTTGGAATTATTTTAGGAGCCTACATTTCAAATTTTATCATACAATACGTTTGGTGGTTTGTAATAATTGCCATTGTTCTGTTCATTTGCCTTATGTACCGGTTTCTAAAAGTTAAAGTGTAAGTTTCATTAAGGAAAATAAGACGGGAGTATTTTCATTTTTTATTGACTTGCGCTTGCAAATAGGTATGTCAAAAACAGTAAATTATTTCTACTACTTAGCTGTCGGCTTATTTTACCGTCGCCTGCTCACTCGCAGAGACATGCTCCATATAAACAACACCGCTGCAACAGCAATCAGAGCAGCGCCTACAACAGCGCTGCCCTGTAATAATTCACCCACACCAAAAAACACAAAAAATGGGCAGGCAAGCATAAATAGAATTTTAAAGATTTTATTCCTGCGCCGTTGTTTATGTCTTTTTTTATGGGACATGATACTCTCTATCCACTCAATATTAAACTACATATTCGGGCGATAACAATCAAATATTTTATTGATTGAATAATTTGTTCCTCTCGTTATGATGGTTCTCCGTCGTGGCATCCAAAGACATTAATAATTATTTGTCCGTCAGAATTTTTT
>JAHIOG010000472.1 GCA_018895675.1 bacterium | reverse complement strand
ATACAACATTGTCTATACTGACGGTATCAATGGTTTGTTCATTGCGCTGCTTTAGTTCAATGAGTTTATTCCTGAACTTCGGATCGTCAAATACATTGCAGGCATCCCTGGTAAGTTCATCAGCAGTCTGTTTGATCTGTTCTTTTGAGGGTGAATCGGTTTGAAATTGTACCTTCGCTTTCTCCGACTGCACATCGGTATCTACGGCATCCAGTAATTGATTGCTTATAGTGGTTAATGACTTACCGCCGGAAACGTCTTCCAGTTCCTTGTGCTGCTCTTTATCTAATTGCAGGTTCAGGCGTGACAGACGTCCGGCAAGCGATGTAATTGTATCTTCATCCCGTGCGCCAAAGGCAATCTGCTGGATCAGTTTATTAAATGGAACAGTGTGTTTGCGTTCCAGCGGTTTGGAATCAATTTTCACCGATTCCGTAACACCAACTGCATCTACTACAATAAAATGGGTTTTATCACGAGTATCCGGAGTTACTGCCACAAGGTCGGTACTGGAAATGACTCTTGTACCGCGCCCGATCATCTGTTCAAAGTATAGCCTGGATTTGATATTCCGCATGAATAGCAGACATTCCAGGGGTTTAATATCCGTTCCGGTGGAGATCATATCCACAGTCACGGCAATACGGGGATTATACGAATTCCGGAAACTGGCAATCAGGTTTTCCGGCGTGTCGCCAGTGGTCTTGTAAGTGATCTTCTTGCAGAAGTCATTACCTTTATCGAATTCCTGCCGGGTTATCTGAACGATATTCTCGGCGTGAGCATCATCTTTAGCAAAGATCAGGGTCTTGGGAACTTCCGTTCTGCCAGGGAATATCTCAGTGCTCAGTTTGTCCCGGAACGTACGGATAACTGTGCGTATCTGATCGACAGAGACTACTTCCCGGTCTAATTGCTTTTTGGTATAGACAATGTCCTCATCCAGTTGTTCCCAGCGCTTTTCCCGTGTGTACCGGTCTTGCTTCGCAACCCAGAAACCGGCGTCGATTTTACTGCCCTGTTCTGTAATCTGAGTTCGGATACGATATACTTCAAAACCGACATTTACCCGGTCGGCAACCGCCCGTTCATGGTTATATTCCATGACCAGGTTTTTATTGAAGAAACCAAAAGTCTGCTTGGAGGGTGTAGCCGTCAATCCAATGATGAAAGCATCAAAATATTCCAGCACCTGTCGCCATTGGTTATAAATCGACCGGTGACATTCATCAGTGATGATGAAATCAAAGGTTTCTACCGGGATTTGTGGATTGTAAACGACTTCTTTTGGTGGAATAGTTTCGTCAGTAACATCGTACAGGGAAAGTTCTTCCAGGTCGTCTTCAATGGGTTCGCCTCTGAGCATACTGTAAAGGCGCTGAATTGTTGTTATACAGACTTTATTGACCGGATCAATTACGTTAGATGAAAGCAATTGAACATTATATAATTCAGTGAATTTCCGTCCGTCGTTAGGAGTGATATATTGAGCAAACTCACCGCGAGTCTGTCGTCCCAGAGTTTTACGGTCCACCAGGAACAGGATTCGTTTTGCTTTGGAATACTTAACCAGGCGATAGACAAACGATACCGCCGTAAAGGTCTTGCCACTGCCGGTAGCCATCTGGATTAATGCCCGTGGACGCGCATTCCGGAAAGAGTGGTCAAGGTTAGTTATCGCTTCCACCTGGCATTGACGGAGTCCGTTGGTCAGTAGCGATGGTAATTGCCGTAAGCGCCCCCTGATTGTGACAGACTCATTCAGATACTCCTGAAGCGTTTCCGGTCTGTGAAAAGTGAACACACGCCGGGATCGTGGATTGGGATCACGTTCATCGGTAAAATATGTCTCAATACCCGTACTTTCATAAGTGAATGGTAACGGTAGCTGAGCGTGTGGGATATTGTCCGGGAAGTTATAACCATACTTAATAGATTGATCGTGGACACCACTGAGTGTCGTGCCTTCCGGCTTGGCTTCAACAACACCGGCGGCTTGACGGTCTATGAATAATACATAATCAGCAGGACCGGCATTAGTCGGGAACTCCCTGACTGCAACACCAAGTCCTACACTAAGGTTAATGGCTTTAACGTCCCGTATAACCCAACCCGCTTGGATTAATTGCCGGTCAATATGTTGGCGTGCCAATTCCTCAGGTGTCATATACAGGTCTCACTTTTATCCGTATCTATTCATAACCGTTTGCAGTCGCTGCATTTTAATACTTGTGGGTAAAATAAGCAAATGAAAATGAATTACATCGATGCAAGCATCGGGGTATCTTACCGGTAATATTCAGCAATATTTGATAAACTGAAGGTTTTTCAGAAGTATTAAAAATATAGTTTTCTCGACGGGGAATTGATGTGGGCGCTACAAGATTCGAACTTGTGACCCCCTGCTTGTAAGGCAGGCGCTCTAAACCAGCTGAGCTAAGCGCCCCTATTGAAATTCACTCCGGCTGCCTGTCCATCGAATCCCATCAAAGCGGGAGAAGATGGAAGCTAAGCACCCGGTTTCGGGGAAGCGAAAATCATCTTCGCTCAAAAAGCCCGAAAATTTACGGATTCTATATTAAAAATCAATGCCT
>JAHIOG010000471.1 GCA_018895675.1 bacterium | reverse complement strand
TTCAACTACTTCAACTACTTCAACCAAATCATGAAACGTGACTATTACATTTTAAACAACGGACGCCTGAGCCGGGAACGCAACACTCTTTTCTTCGAGAAATACGGAGAAGACGGGGGAGTTGAAAAGAAAAAACCCATCCCGGTGGAGACAGTGAATACACTTTACTGTTTCGGGGAAAACGATTACAACTCGAAATTCTTCAATTTTTTATCACAAAATGGAATTGTTTTGCACCAGTTTAATTATTACGGCTATTACAGCGGCACTTTTTATCCACGTGAAAAGCTGGTTGCGGGCGAATTATTAGTGCGCCAGGTATTGGCAAATGTCGATCAGGCGGTCCGGCTGGATCTGGCGCAAAAATTCATCGAAGCAGCGGTATTTCACATCCTCGGGAACCTGAAGGATCAGAATGCGGCTGGATCACAAAAAATTATCCGGGAAATTGAGAATTTGAAAAACCGGATCGAAAAGGTACAAAGCGTGACAAAATTGATGGGATATGAAGCCCAGATACGGCGCCTGTACTACAGCGGCTGGGATCATTTTTTAAACTGGGATGAGCCTTTTGAAAAGCGAACCAAACAACCGCCTCAAAACTCGCTGAACGCCCTGATATCATTTGGTAATTCATTGCTATATACGGTTGTTTTAAGTGAGATTTACCGTACACAGTTAAATCCGACAATAAGTTATCTCCATGAACCCGGCGTGCGCCGCTATTCACTGTCACTCGACATAGCGGAAATATTTAAGCCAATGCTGGTGGATCGTCTGATTTTTAAATTAATTCGTAAAAGGATGCTCAAACTTAGTGACTTCGATCGCGATCTGAATTATTGTTATTTAGGCGAGAAAGGCAGGAAAATATTTCTGAAAGAATGGGATGACCGATTACAAAAAACTATTAAACACAGATCCCTGAACCGTTCAGTCAGCTACCGGCGATTGATTCGGCTGGAACTCTATAAATTGGTGAAACACTTGATGGGAGAAAAACAGTATAAACCTTTCCATAAATGGTGGTAAGCATAGTGAATTGGTTGAAATAGTTGAAGTAGTTGAAGTAGTTGAATTAGTTAGAGTCTGTCTATAAACTATAACACTATGATAATAAAGAAAATATGCGTTGATAATATAAAAATACTTTTGTATATTATCCTATAGAAAAGGAGGATAATGTAGATGAAATTGTTTAACGAGTTAACGCTTAAATTTGAAAAAGCAGACTGGGCTCATAATCCTGATTTCGGTCTTATAGACGTAATTTTAGAGGAGCATCCTGAATATTATGATATTTTTAATGATGATATTAGGCAGGGTTGTAAATCTAGTGAATTTGGTCGAAAAGACACTCCTACGGTTGAACAGATTGTTCGTGCAGCGATATACAAAGAGGTGAAGAAGTTGGATTACAGAGAATTGGAATATGCACAAAGAGATTCAAGGATATGTAGTTTATTTATTAAATTGGATTATAGAAAGCCTTTCAGTTACCAGGTATTTCAGAAATACATATCAAGGATAAGTATGGAGAAATTGCACAAATTTTTAGTAGAGTTAAACAAGATAGCACTTAAAGAGGGCTTGGAGGATATAAAGAGAATTCGTCAGGATAGCACGGTAATCAAGACAAACATCCATTATCCGACGAATAATTCACTGATTTGGGACTCTATAAAGGAGAGTAATCGGTTGTTGAGTCGTTTAAAAGAGGAGTGTGATACATTCACATACAGGGATTATACTCGTTCAGCCAAGAAGAATTATTTTAAAATCAATAATACAAAGTCAAAAGATAAGCGAATTGACTTATTCAGGAAGCAATTGATAATTTTTACAAAGAGTATAAATCAGGTAGCGAATTTTCTTAAAAAAAAAGCTGGTACAGTTAAGTCAATATGTGTTCTATTATCCTTAGAAGAATTATTGCCGTTGATGCGCCAGGTGTATGATATGTCTTATCGAAGAGAGATATTAGGAGAGAAAGTAGCAATAGATGAGAAGATATTTTCCATATATGAGTTACACACAGATATCATTGTAAAGGGAAGTAGAGAAGTACAGTTTGGTCATAAAGTTAATTTTGCTGGTGGCAAAAGTAACTTAATATTGGATTGCCAGATATTAAAGGGTAATCCTTCTGATAAAAAATTGTATCAACCAACTATGGACAGAATAATATCAAATTA
This sequence comes from bacterium, assembly GCA_018895675.1. GTDB lineage: Bacteria > Fidelibacterota > UBA2242 > UBA2242 > UBA2242 > UBA9312. The sequence continues at coordinate 611 of JAHIOG010000471.1, read as the reverse complement.
TGGCGCTATACCTCGAGACGTTGCAACTGATGGAGGATATGCCTGGAAAGAGAATGTTCTGTATAGTCAAGAGATAGGGATAAAAAATATAGTATTTAACAAAATAGTGGGCAGTCTTGGAAATGTTACCAGCAGTAAAAAGATGGCGACCGCTCTAAAGAAATGGCGTAGTGGAATGGAAGCTGTTATCTCCAATTTTAAAAGAGGCTATGACATGTTTGTATGTACATGGAAAGGTTGGAAGCATTTTCAAGCCAAGGTTTTATGGAGTGCAATTGCCTATAATATTAGAGTTATGACAGGAATAATACTGGGTAAGTTATTAAAAACATCGACAACTTGATTGTATTGGGTATGTGTTAAAATAAGTATAAGGGGAAGTACGTCCAAAAATCGGAAATGATGTGAAACATGTTGTAATATTTAGTAGTTAAGAGGCAAATTCTAATTGCAAGGGTAGCAGAACAAATATTTTTAGAAAAAAATGTTATCGTACAACTCAAAAACATCAACTTTATGGACAGACACTAAATAGTTGTTTCGTCATCTCAAGCCCACCTATCTTTTCAAATTCCGCTCGCTGAAGAAGCCTTTGTCAAACTCAACATCAT
>JAHIOG010000470.1 GCA_018895675.1 bacterium | reverse complement strand
TTTGAGCATTTCTGCCTGGTCGATTATATAGGTGTCGTCGCGTAAAAAGGATTCCCTAAATATTTCCGAAGGCAGCTTCTGCATGCCGACAAGAAGCCGGCAATACCGGTGGAACTGATCATTCTTTTCCGTTACCGGCATACCAGCCAACTCGTCAATTCTGTCGGCTATTTCATGCCAGCCGCGCAGATTAAAATAGCCAACGCAAAAATCACCGCGTTTAGAAAGCTTTAATGTATCTGTTAGCCCATTCGAAAGCTGATTTTCGATATTGTCATAGATTTTCGGCATTACATCCTCGCCTTACTTCATTCTTTTGGGCGCCATATGAACGTGGCGCACTATCGTTCATAAGATAATAGTTTGGTTCATAGGGTTCGTTGCTAATCAGCCGCGTGGCTTTTTGCGTCGGCTGCATTAGCCTTGTTAGAGCCTGCTGTTTTTGACAATACTCCAACTATCTTTTCACCTAAGTATTCCTTGAGCATTGGATATTCACGAAATCCATTATTTGCAAACCGTCCAACTACCTGACCTACAGCAACCTCCCATGGTTTTGAACTCCCAATAATACCCATGAGGTCATTTCGAATATCCTTTAGATTAAAGTGTTTACGATCAAACTTGGTGTTTCTAAATTCGCACATTTTTGAATAATGAATATGATGCTCGTAACCTTCTATCCACCGATCAATTGAATTACATAATTCTTCCCAAGAGGCATTAAGGTAAGCTAAGACCTCATCACACAACAAAAGATTCTCAGCCGCCCGGCAACACAGGCGAAGCCTAATGAGAGGTGGTTTATCATCAAGTTCCTGACCAGGGTTACCAATATCATCACCATCTCTTAATGAATATGCACAAGCATCATCATATACAGAATTAATAATTGTAATTACTTCATCTTCCCATTCTGCGAGTGAGTTGACACCATCAACAGCGCATGGATAAATGGAAAGAGTTCCTTGCGAGGTTCTAATTGCTTGTTGCCATATTCTGACATCATCTTCACCCTCGACAAGAAAGATTGGAGTTTGGTTGAATAAATTCGAAAGTGGGTGCGCGCCAAATACTGGAATAATTCGTCTATGCATTTCATGAACAGGCTTGAAATCGAGCTTTTTTTGCATGTTTTGCATCAAATGAACACCGATATCCCTATAAGCATCCAATGCCCCGACTATTGCTGTACTATGTGTTGCAATAAAAACATAAAAATCATTTTCTTCAACCAGATCACAAATAAATTTCATTAACTTGGCTTGGAGGTCAGGGTGTAGGTGGACGTCTGGTTCATCAAAAAGAAGAATGTTTTGCAGTTCTTTTTTGCATTCCTTTGAAAATACTAGACACTCTACTGACAAGCTTATTAATTCAGATTCACCAGAGCTAATTGAGTCAGGCGTTAGCTTCTTATCAGTCCCTTTTTGAAATAAATCGAATCCAGCATCAGCTCTTTTTATTTCTACATTATCTAGAAGAGAGTTTATTTTTAAGACAATGTTGTCAAATGTATACTCTAAATTCTCCCTTAGATTTCTATCTGCCTCAATTTCTCTTAGGGATAGTATCTCAAGCTTTCTGAACTGAGCCACACTTTGCTGTCTGAATTGTATAAATTGATTCACGCGTCGTGTATCATTCAGCCAATTAACATTTGACGTAATGCTATGCTCAACATTTGGTTCATATTGTAATTTGCCACCTCTTTCAGGGGTTATATATCGGACAGCACCAACATGCTTTTGTCCTCGCAACTGTTGCTCAAACGCCTTTAGTGCTGTACTTTTCCCGCAACCATTTTTCCCGAGCAGCACATTAATTTTAAAATCAGTGTTTGCTCTATAGTCGTTATTCCCCTGAAACTCCATTTATATTCTATCCTTTTTTCTATCCTTTTGCTCTGCTCTAACAGTGTTAATAAACGTAAATTGCTTTTCCATGATATCAGACTATATATCTGGAAAATATTTCCATGTATTCGGATATTAATTTAAACTAAAGTAAATATTTCGCCTGGGCTATTTATGGAACTCTTTTTAGTTTATAAATTCGTATACTCAAGAATAAAACAGCTAAATCTGTTTTTTTAGTTCATAGTTTCAGATAACAGGCCTGTAAAGTATAAAGCCCCATCCTTCATA
>JAHIOG010000469.1 GCA_018895675.1 bacterium | reverse complement strand
CTCCAATCGTCTGGGTGTTTTTGACTTGATCTTCAGTATGGATTTCGAAAAATTATTTCAGTGGAAAAATGCAAGTTTCTACTCGGATTTTATCGGTATTCAGGGTAAAGATCCCAGTGAATATACCGGAGATTTACAGGGAATCAGTAATATTGCCGCTGAAAATACCTGGAAACTATACGAAGCCTGGCTGCAACAAAAGTTCCGGGCGGGGCGAATATCGGTTCTTATGGGTATTTATGATCTGAATTCCGAATTTGATGTGACGGAAACCGCCGGGCTATTTATTAATGGGTCTCATGGTATGGGACCGGACTTTTCACAGAGCGGGAAAAACGGCACGCCGACTTTCCCGTATTCGGATTTAGCAGTGCGTTTGAAAGTCGAAGTGAAGGAGGATTTTTACTGGCAAAGTGTCATCATGGATGGTGTCCCCGGCAATCCGGAGCGATCTCAGGCAATAGACTTCCGAATACATAAAAAAAACGGCGCTTTGCTGGTTTCGGAATTTTCCTATCTAAAAGGCGATGAGAAAATCGTCTCCTCAACGTATCCGTGCAAACGAAAACAAAGACGGGGTCGCAGGCTTGGATATAAAAAGCCCCGGTGTCCCAAACGCGGGCTGAAAAGAGGTCGAAATTCAGCGGCTATAGAAATACCGGATGACAGATACTTAAAAATTGCTCTGGGCGGATGGTATTACAGCGCTGAATTCGATGATCTTTACAATGACTATAGTTCAGAAAATCCTGTTCTGCATAAAGGAAATTGGGGTGTATATGCTCTGGGGGAGAAAATATTATATTCACAAAAGAATAATCCCGCAGGAGGTTTAAGCGCATTTTTCCGCGTCGGTCTTGCGGATAAGCGTATTAACCGGATAGATAAATATATCGGCACAGGAGTGGTTTTTTCGGGAATTTCCCGAAAACGCTTTACCGGACAGACCGGTATCGCCATTGCTGCGGCTCATAACAGCGAGATTTATAAAAAAGCAATGCTCCAACAAAATAAAAAGATTGATAATTGGGAAGTCAATTTGGAATTCTCTAACCGGATAATGATTAATAAGTGGCTGTACTTTCAGCCGGATATTCAATACATATTAAATCCCGGGTCTGATCTGGCAAATAATAATGCGTTGACTGTCGGAATGCGGATAGAGTTATCATTTTAAGAACAAAATCACTAAACGTATTACAGTAGAGATTACCCTAAAGATTAACATACTCATAAAAGGAACAATCAATTTTGAAAACAAAAGATGACATAATCAGAAACTGGCTCCCAAGATATACGGGAACATCCATAAACGAATTCGGCGAATATATTCTCCTCACAAATTTTTATAATTACCTCTACTACTTCACCGAACGTTTCGAAGTGCCGATCCTGGGAAAAGATAAGCCCATGCAGACAGCTACTGCGAGCAATATTACCATCATCAACTTCGGTATGGGCAGCGCGATGGCTGCCACGGTCATGGATCTGCTCTCGGCTGTTAAGCCCAAAGCTGCACTGCTTTTAGGAAAATGCGGCGGTCTCAAGAAAAAGATCAAAATCGGCGATCTGATCCTGCCGATTGCCGCCATCCGGGGTGAAGGCACCAGCAATGACTACCTGCCGCCCGAAGTCCCCGCCCTGCCCTCCTTCCGCCTGCAACAAGCCGTATCGGCAATGATCAAAAAACATGAAGTCGATTACTGGACGGGCACGATCTATACCACTAACCGCCGGGTCTGGGAACATGATGAAAAATTTAGAAAATACCTGACGAAAATCAGAGCGGCGGGCATCGACATGGAAACGGCTACTATTTTCACAGTCGGTTTTATAAATAAAATTCCGCACGGCGCGCTCTTGCTGGTTTCGGACAGTCCCATGATCCCTGAAGGCGTTAAGACCGAAATCAGCGACAAACATGTTACCGAAGCTTTTGTGGAGAAACATCTGGAAATCGGCATCGACGCTCTGCTGGAACTCGCTAATTTAGGAGAATCGGTCAAGCATATGCGGTTTTGAGGAAAGTCAATTGAGTGAGAATTTTTATGCAAAGCCGCGTAAAATTCCTGTTGACATATCTAAGAAATATCTCTAATATCTGAATAGCAATGAATGAAATATTAACAGGATATAAAAACAGGCTAATTCAGAAAAGATACAGCACGAGTAGCATTCAAAAAATATTTAAACGAGCGCTATTTAAAAGTGGAATTAATAAAAAGGCAACAGTTCACACATTAAGGCACTCCTTTGCCACCCATTTACTGGAGTCAGGTACTGATTTGAGATACATACAGGAAATTCTGGGACATAAAAGTTCCAAAACAACTGAGATTTATACTCACATTACCCGTACGGCATTTCGTAAAATTAAAAGCCCGATTGATAAAATGGAAATATTGGATGAATTGTAATAATAAGAAGAGTTCCGTATATACATCTGATTTTGTAGTATATGTGGAGTTAAATGAAAAGATAAAGTAAAATATATATGGAATTCCGTATATGCAACCGTTAGGTAAAATACCCCTAATATCTTTATAGTAGAGGAAATAAAGTATGAAGTACAAACAGAAAATAACATTTTTAAGAGCAACAACTATTTTTGGAGTAGCGACAGGATACTTCTTTTTGCTATTATTTACACTATTTCCTTTCTTAAAATCTAATTTTTTGCTTAATCCTTCATTATACTGGTTTTTTACTGGATACTTTCTGTTCGTGCCACTTTTTTTATATTCAGTTATAATGGTAAGGCGTGAGGGTAATAGAAGTATAAAAGAATTAATACAAGCTCTAAATGTAAAAAAACTATCATACAAAGACTGGCGGTACGCGATAATTGGCACTGTTCTCATCTTTCTAT
>JAHIOG010000468.1 GCA_018895675.1 bacterium | reverse complement strand
TTGATCTTTGGATTTTGGATTTGATTTGAAATTATCCATTAATAATTGCCTCCTTTATCCTGAGAGATCGGGATAAACTGTTCACAGCGAAGAAAAAATGAGAACCAATATGAATCGCGAAAATATTATCAGTTTCATCGCTCAGAATAAAACAGAATTTGAAAAAAAATTTAGTGTAAGGAAAATAGGTTTGTTTGGAAGCTACGCTAGGGATGAAGCGTTTGAAGACAGTGATATTGATATCGTAGTTGAACTTGAAAAGCCGGATTTATTCAATCTTATCGGTATCAAACAGGCTATAGAAGAAGCTCTCAAAATAGAGGTAGATATTGTAAGACTGAGAGAGAAAATGAATACTACCCTGAAAAGAAGGATTGAACGGGATGCTATATATGTATGATATTGATCTTGTACTTGATATATTAAAGAATATTGCCTGGTCTTTAGATCAAATAGGTAATAGATTTTATAAAATCAATTCAAGTGATGATTTTCTGAAGGATAATTCCGGGCTCGAAATATTAGATAGTATCTGTATGCAGTTGATTAATATCGGAGAAGCAATAAAACAAATAGATAAACTAACCAAATCAAAACTGCTTGAAAATTATCCTGATATCGATTGGAAAAAAGTTTACCCTGTTAAATATAGTTACTATGTTTAAATTGAAGTGTAAAGCGAACTTCTCTTTATAATATGAGGATATGAATTTAACAGGGCAAGAAGGAATGAGAGATATCATTACTCATCATTATTTTGATATCGATGCAGAGACAGTATATACTGTTTGTGCTGAGCATATTCCTGATATGACTAAAATTATCCAAAATATTTCACTAAAAATACATAATGAAACAATTCAGCCTGCCCCGTAATGAGGTACGAATGTACTGGGGCGTGAATTGGCGCTCCGAAGGAGTCTCTTCGAGATAATTAGCGGACAAAAGAAACAAAAAGGCTACATCGTCCACGGCATCATCCGTAGAGCCTCTACTTTCAACACAAAACGAATAGGCCATCTCTATAAAGATACGCACAGGTAGACGCAGACAGGCGAGAGGTAAAAAAACCGTTCTTTGCCCAATAACATTGAAATATGGAAGTCAAACTTCCAATTATCCATGATGATACCAAGAAACATATACGTAAAAGTAAAATCTTATTGTAAAATTTTTCCTGTTGTTGCCATTGTAGGTCCCAGACAATCAGGGAAAACCACCTTTGTTAAAGATTTTGCTTTGCATCTGAAAAAGATAACGGTTTATTTGGATTTGGAGAATCCCACCGATTTAGATAAACTGGAGAATCCGCATCTGTTTTTTTCACAAAATAAAGAAAAGTGTATAATTATTGATGAGGTTCAATCCAAACCTGATTTATTTTCGGTTATTCGAAGTTTTGTAGATGAAAATAAAAGAAGCTGCAATTTCATTATACTGGGGACTGCAAGCCCCGACTTATTAAAACAAAGCTCTGAAACCCTGGCCGGCAGAATTGGATATGTGGAACTGGGACCCTTTTCAGAAAAAGAATTGCAAAATAATTTCTGTATTCAAAAACATCATTTTTATGGAGGATTCCCTCCAGCCTACCTGTCCGCAGAAGACGCGTCGATAATCTGGTTGGATAATTTTATTAAAACTTATCTGCAAAGAGAATTGCCTATGTTGGGTTTAAAAGCTGATCCGCAAAAGATACGGCGGCTTTGGGAAATGCTGGCATGGCAGACAGCCGGTTTGCTGAATTACAATGCTATTTCTAAATCACTGGGGCTTTCTAATCATACGGTTACCGCATATATCGACTTTCTGGAAGGGGCTTTTATGGTCAGATGATTACAGCCTTTTCATTTCAATATCAAAAAGAGACTTGTTAAATCGCCAAAAGTGTTTATTACAGACACGGGGATTTTACACCGATTATTGAGAATACAGGATTACGATCAATTACTGGGCAATCCACTGTTGGGAAATTCATGGGAAACTTATGTCATCAACCAGATTGCTTTAGAAAAGCCTGATGATATTGATTTGTATTTCTATCGTACCCATGCCGGAGCAGAAATAGATTTGGTTTTTGCAAAAGGATTGAAACCCGTAGCCGCTATGGAAATTAAATTCAGTCCAAAACCTTCTGTGTCAAGAGGATTACTAAACGGTATCGAATCCCTTGAGTCAAACAACAATTTTATTATTACTCCCACTGAAAACGATTATTTTAAAAAGGAAAATGTAAGAGTTTGCGGAGTTAAAACATTTATTGAAAAATATTTATGCTCTCTTTAAGGATTAATTTATTTGCCTGCCCCGTGAAAGGTTTACCCCGTTCACCCTGTGAGATAACAGCGAAGAAAACAACAACTGGATAAATTGGAAAATATCTCACAGGGTAAAATGTTTACCCTGTAGGAAAAGATGACTGTATCAGGGCGAAGCATATTTCTTTGGGGCGAAGCCTATTTCATCGGGTGCCTGCTTGTGCGGCGTAACGACCTGTCCGGCGAAGTGAAACGAAGACGGAAGTGAAGACGTGCCCCGATTCGTCGGGGACCGTACTGGGGCGCCTCTGCGGTGGAAAAAAATAAAAAAAACCTTAGCGATCTTCGTGAGGTATTAAAAAATGAAAATCACCCCCTTTCCTCATTACATCTTCTGGAGTTATAAAGCCGATGCGGATTTAGACCCGCAAACCATCGCCCGTCAGGTTTTTCAATATGGTGATATTGCCGAGATGCGCCAGACTATCCAAACGGTACCTGAAAAGGAAATCCGTAAATCCATCGAGTATCTGAAAAAAAATACCCATCTCAAGAAAAGAACCCATTTCATTGAAAAAATACTCCTGAAAAAATGCTGAATTACACCTATTTGCCCGCGGCCACCAGAGAACTATTACTACATATGAAAGATCAGAAATGGATTGAACCCTTTACGCTTGTCGGTGGCTCGGCGCTGGCGATTCAAATGGCGCATCGCCAATCCGAAGACCTCGATTTTGTTCTTGATAATGAATATCTCGATGTGAATGCTATTAAGCGCTCGGTCAATAAATTTTTCCCCGGCTCATTCCGTATAATCAGAATCGAAGATTCCTATCAGGTTGATTTCATTATCCGGCAGGTGAAGGTGACTTTTTTCAGCGCTGGTGCGATACAAATTCCTTTTCAAATTAAACCTCTGGCCCAACAGGAAAAGTTCCTGAATATTGCGCCTGTTGATATTATTGCCGTATTAAAAATGGCGGCCATCGCTCAACGAAATACCATGCGCGATTATTACGACCTCTATTTCATTGCTAAGCATGCTATTCCTTTAGAAAAGATCATCAAAAAATGTAAATCCCTGTTACCTGGTTTAGCGCCTGTAACCTATACTGAAACCCTGATATATACCGATGATATTCCGGAAAACAGCATTCAAAACCATTTGGCTCCCGCTGAATTGGTAACCAAGTATCAAATTGCCGACTATTTTGAAAAAGAATTAATCAGGATTCGTGATAAAATCTAATCTCTCGCAACGATCGATCCAAGGGATCTCTTCGGAGCAGAGTACGCTAAGAAAAACTATAAAAACAATTAGCCCCGTTAAATAGATTTTAAAAATGATTTTATGTAATGGATAAAGTTGTTATTTAACAGGGTGAACCCCGTTAAATAGATTAAAAAATTGTTTTCTATGATAGATAAAGTTATTATTTAACAGGGTGAACCCCGTAAGAAAAGATGACTGTATCGGGGCAAAGCAATATTTAACAGGGTATGAGCGTACTGGGATAGGGAAGAATAGCCTGCCCCGATCCTTCGGGGACCGTACTGGGGTGAAATTAGTGGACAAAAATAATGGATAATCTGATTTATAAAGAAGTCAACGAAGTGATCCCTTTGGGAAATCCTATAAAATTATCGGCGCATGCATGGAAGTTTACCCCGTGTAATAACATTTATTATGAGGCCTGTTTAAATGAAAAAATATAAAGGCAGATTATCAATTTACTGGACACAAAGGAATTAATATTACACAGGGTACATCGGGAACTCGGCCCAGGCTTTTTAGAAGCCGTTTACCCCGTGTAATAACAAGAAAATAAAAATGGCAAGTTAGTAAATTTACAAAGTATTACATGGGGTTCACCCCATGTAATAATCATGTCGTTATGAGTAACAAATGCTTTGCGATCTTCTATTACACGGGGTGAACCAGGAGGCATTAGAAATCGAATTTAAAAATCAAGGTATACCATATGAACGAGAGAAAGAACTTAAAATATATTTCAAAGGAATAGAATTAAGAAAAAGATATAATGCTGATTTTGTCTGTTATGAAAAGATTCACCCAGTGTAATAATTTTATAGAGAAGTATATTTATTCCCCGATGGAATCATTAATTTTCAAGTAGGATAGATCGAAAGCAATTATTTGATATTACACGGGGTAAAAGCGACTGGCTTTAAACTAGTGTCACGTCACACTTGTAATGACGTATAGAATATAGTATATTACTCCATCAAACCAAAGATGGAGTGACTATGAAGAAGTACAAAGTGACATTGACAAAAGAGGAAAGGCAAGAATTAACCTCCATAATCCAAAAAGGAAAGCACCGGTCCCAAAGAGTATTAAACGCTCTTATTCTTATTAATTGTGATGAAGGTAAGCATCAACAAAATCGGTCAAAGAATAAGGATATCTCTAGTATTTTACAAATTAGTATGAGGAAAATTGATCGGGTAAAAAAGTGCTTTGTAGAACAAGGAATAGAGATTGCTTTAAATGGTACTAAGGGGCAAAGGGTCTATGAAAAGAAAGCTGATGGTGATTTCGAAGCCCATCTGGTTGCTTTGAGTTGTAGTGCACCGCCGGAAGGTTTCGCCAGATGGTCGTTAAGATTACTTGCGGATCAGGTTGTCGAGTTACATTACGTTGACACGATTTCCCATGAGACCATCCGACGCGTACTAAAAAAAACGAAATTAAACCTTGGCGGAAGAAGGGCTGGGTAATTCCACCGGATCAAAACAGTGATTTTGTTGCTCATATGGAAATGGTTCTGGATGTGTACAAACAACCCTACGATCAGAAATTTCCGGTTATATGCATGGATGAATCTCCCAAGCAATTAATCAAGGAAACCAGGCAGCCATTAAAGGCATATCCTGGAAGTTTGGTTAAATATGATTATGAATATGAACGCTGCGGAATATGCAATATTTTTCTGGCAGGTGAACCATTAACAGGACAAAGATTCGTAAGAGTTACAACAAGAAGAACAAAACAATTTTGGGCGAATTTCATTGAATATATTGCCAGGAAATACCAGCATGCTGAGAAAATCATTTTAGTGATGGACAATCTCAATACACATAAACCCGGTTCTCTATACGAAGTATTTTTACCAGAAAAGGCCAAAAGATTATGGAACAGATTTCAATTTGTATATACGCCCAAACATGGCAGTTGGCTGAATATGGCCGAAATTGAACTAAATGTCTTAAATGGGCAGTGTTTGAATAGAAGAATTGATAATATTTCAACTGTGGTTAAAGAGTGTGATGCATGGCAAGAGCACCGAAATAATAAGAATGCGAAGATAAACTGGCAGTTTACAGCAAAAGATGCTCGAATTAAATTAAAGAGACTTTATCCGACTTTACAGGATTGACACGACACTAGTAATATTCCTCGATCGTGTTGGTTTCTAGTACCGGGTAGAAGCGCTTCAATTTCATCCGCTATTGCAGATTCCTCTTCGTTATTCCAAAGGCTCCCGATGTTCTCCCACTTACCCTCGATTTTATCCCATGTTTCAT
>JAHIOG010000467.1 GCA_018895675.1 bacterium | reverse complement strand
CTTTGATTTCCCTTTTATCCGCTGTTAGGCGAAGGTGAAACATTGTTACCTTACTTCTATTTCATCAGGATCAGTTTCTTTGTTGCCCGATAATTACCTATGTCCAGTCGATAGAAGTAAATACCTGAACTAATTTCTTTCGAATTCCAGACAACTCCATAATCACCAGCAACCTTGTAATCATTAACAAGAGTTTCAACCAATTGACCGCTTACATTATAAATTTGTATTTTCACATTACATGATTTAGATATAGAATATCTGATTGTAGTTGCCGAGTTGAATGGGTTTGGATAATTTTGATATAATCTAACAGAATTTGTTGTAACATCAGGATAATCATCAGAATAATCCTCTTCAATTCCGGTGGCCATCTGGTCAAAGTAAAAAGCTCCCATATCAGCAACTGTGCTATCAGGGTCAAAGGGAGAAGCAGTATCACCTGCATCTATACAAGGCGATTTTGTGCTATCAGGTACTGGAAAATTAGCCCAAGTTAGATGAAAATCACCGCTTACAGGATCTACAAATAATGGGTCTTCATCGATACAACCTGTACCGAACCAAGGCTGGCCTGTTCCTCCTTCTATATCTGAATATCTGGCTGTCACTGTTTGAGCCCCTGAATATGCTATAGCTGGAGGGGTATCATGCCAGAGGATATTATTTAACACATTTGCCTGAGCTTCGCTCTGGTCAAAATAGAAGTAGATTCCTCCGCCTTCAGAAGCTGAATTGCTATAGAATGTATTGTTAAATATATTTAAATTCCCTGTTGTAGTTGATATACATAATCCGCCTCCAGATTCAGCAGACGATTCGTTTTCATTAAAAACATTATGGTCTATTGTTACAGTTCCATTATCAAGAAATATATTTGCACCACCTCCAGTTTGGCCTGAAGTATTTCTAGTAAATCTATTGTTCTGAATATTCAGCGTACCTCCGCCATGTTCTATCCACAAACCTCCTCCTTGCCATACTGAGCTATTCCCAATGTGAGTATTATCCAATAAATCTATCGTGCCCGATGCAATTTGTATGTAGGTTCCTCCTCCACTACCAGCCTCTACTGATGAATTCCCTGTTAAAGTGTTGTGTCTGTATTCTACTATGGCATTACCAGCAGGGCACCTGATCCAGCAACCACCTCCAAATTCATCTGCTATATTATTGTTGAAAGTGCTGTTTTCAACTACAACGGTAGAACCATCGCCCATTGGATAGAGCATTGCTCCTGCACCATCCCTTTCTGCTGTATTTTCAGCAAAAGTACATTCTATAACTCTTATCTCAGTCTCTTCTCCTTCTGTCTGGACAAACAAGCCTCCTGCAGTACCATAAGGGTACCCTGATGGATTTGGGGATGAATTTCTTCTGAACATACAGTTTGTAATTGTGATATTTCCTGTTATTGAATATATGTTTACACCACCACAGACATAACCTGCTGTGTTGTCATCAATGGTGCAGTTATTAAGACTTATATCCGCATCCTGTGTCTCTATATATAATCCTCCTCCATAGTCTGCTTCCCCATGTTGTATGATTAACCCTTCAATAGACATATCGCCATTATTAGATACTGTTATGAGGTTCATTATCTGGGTTGTATCACCCCCATCAAAAATAGGGGAACCATCACCTCTTATCAGAATAGAATATTCTTCATCGGACCAAAATGTAATTGTAGAACTTACATTGTATGTTCCTGCCATCACAGTTATCGTATCATTCTCACCGTTAGCTGCTGCAGTATTGAGAGCAGTCTGGAATTCTGATACATTAGTAACAGTGAAGTTTGCTGCCTGTGCAGTTGAAAACAAGGCTAAAAGAACAAGTAAAAAGCCTGCTAAGATAAACTCCACTACTACTCGGCTAAATCCTAAGATCTTCATTTTTACCTCCTCTCCCGCCTCTCCGCACCAAGAAAGCGGGTGTTTTCGCGTCACGAGCTCGGTGCCGCTCTCTTCTTACTTTCGCCTAACGATAGTATATATCTAAGAGTAGACATATATTTCCTTCCCAAAGGGATCTTCGATTAGATTTTGCATTGTGGTAGATATATACTGCTGATTTGGGAGTATATGTCTACCTTTATTCGAATACTTAGATATTACGGGTGGTGTGTTTATCACTTATAACTCCAGGTTATCAATTGGACTTTTGATTTTCTTTAATTCCTTATTCGTAATATGCGTTGCGACTCGAGTGCGAATATTTTTCATAAAATACGTTAATTGTTTTATAGGGTATAATCAAGTTTAAATTGGCATTGGATAACGTATCGCTTGTAATCTGTTGCATTTTCCTCATTTATAATTCAATATATCCATAATCTTTGGATTTCAGCATTTTATTTACTTCATCCTTATCGAAATGCTCAGGGTCAAATTCTCCGCCTAACCATTCAATATATTCTTCATATTCGGCATGCTCCGGATTCTCTAAAATATCTAACATGTCAGAGTAGCCCCAAACCCCGCCACAATCTTCGGGCGGGCAATTCATTTCCCCTTTTAGACATTCAGGATATTGAAAATTACTGTTATCGGGCAATATCTTTTCTAAAAGAATCTCATGCTCCCAACCATCTCCAAAGTCATATTCATAAATCAGTTTATCTTTTTCTTTTTTCAAAAAGTAATTCAATTTTATTTTCCGATAATCATTTATTGGAAGCTCATCCCAATTATCTTCGTACGGCAACGAATAAAACTTTCTGTTCTTTATATATTGGTGTAGATGAGAATTTGTCCATCCCATTACTGTCTGAATAATCTTATGCAAATCAGGCAGTAAGATATCTGACGGAACTAAAATCCTTCTCCAGATCTTTGGTTTAAATCCTTTTAATGAAATCTGAATCTGGTAAATCTTCTTTTTCATGTTTTTTCCTTTAATTCTGCTCATGATTTTCGATGTGATCTCTTTTTCAGGAATCGGAGATCTACCATCTCTAATGTATTTTTTCAAACTCATACTTTATAATCTATTATTGCCAGTAACGTTTAGTGTAAAAAGCGTTTTTAATGGTTTTTTACATATTGTTATATTCTGCTGCCCGCCTGTGTGTTGGCTTTGCAAGCTTTTCTCGTAAACGTTGGCTGAGCGATGGTTTGTTGCGATTTGCGGGATGTGCTTGCATAGAGAGTTAGCCATTTTTTAGGTCAATCAGTACAAAGCATTTTAAGATTCTGTTGTAAAATACAAGGTCAACCCCAAAATGTCTTTCATCAAATGAGATTCTTTTTTGTCTGGCTACAAAGGTGAATCCTTTTCCAAGTTCCAGCAGAAAATGCTCAAGTTTGTCTATGAGTTTTTGCTCTAAATCGGATTCAGTAGTTTGAATGTTCAGAAAGTCCAACAAATTCTAAAATGTAAGGGTCTTTTATGGAATCTTCAGGTTTTGCGACTACTTGTCCTTTTTCAGAAAGTTCTATTATTGCCTTTTTATCTCTGCTAAGAACCAAACGTTGATAAAGAGCAGAATTACATTGCCTTTGTAATTCTCGGACGCTCCAATTATTATTCACCGACTCTAACTCATAAAATTGTCTTTCATCCTCGTTGTCAATTTGCATCAGCTTTAGATAGTGAGTCCAACTCAATTGTAAGTCAATTTTGGATGTTGATCTATTTTCAGTTTTCCGCACCGTTGATGCGGAATTTTTAACATCACCAGAAATCCGCATCAGTGATGCGGAAATTCGGATAGCATATATTCGGTAAAATTTTCGCATTCTTTCGAGATTATCAACTGAAAACCCTCTGCCAAATTCTTTTGTTAGTTCTTTTGATAGATCTTTTAACAGGTTCTTGCCATATCCAGCACGTTCTTTATCTCGTTGTTCTTCTTCCACAATCATTCTGCCAATTTCAAAGTAGGTATAAACCATTGTTTGATTTACTTGTCGAACAACCTGTCGCCTTGCGGATAACAATAAGTCTTTTATCTGATTAACAAAATTTTGATTAATTACCGAAGGTTTATTAGTCATATATGGATTCAAATTTTAATTCTCATTTTAATATATACTTCTGTGAGGCTCATATTCCCCAATATCCGGCTGTATATATCTACCTCTATTCGAATACTTAAATATTACGGGGCGTGTGTTTATCACTTATAACTCCAAATTATCAGTTGGACTTTTGATTTTCTTTACTCCCTTATTCATCATATGCTTCACAAACCGAGTGCTAATATTTTTCATTATACGAATTCACCCCGCATTGCTTATGAGCCTTTGTTACCGCTATGTGCTTCATTTTATTCAGAGTTGAAGTGTCAATTTTAAGTGTCCGCCAAGTCCTTGCTGAATTATTCTCATTAAGGTCGATAACCTAATATCACTTGCGTTGTTCTCAATACGTGAAATGTAGGATTTATTTGTTCCGCATTTTTTAGCAAGTTCTTCTTGGGTAATTCCAAGTTTTATTCTTGCCTCCTCAAGCAATGCTCCGAGGCGAAATGCCTCAAATTCCTGTTCCCATTTTTCACGTTTTTCTGCTCCTCGTTTTCCGTATTTATTGTCAAGGAGTTCATCAAATGTCGTGATAGTTTTATTTTCTTTCTTTTTCATTGCTGTATTCCTCCATTATTTTAATTGCTTTTTCAATCTCTTTTTTCGGTGTCTTTTGAGTTTTCTTTTGAAAGGCATTTCCAAGAACAACCAAATTTCCTTTGTCGAAAAATGACAATATTCTGTAAATACTCCCTCTAAATTCAACTCTAATTTCATAAAGACCTTTTGTTCCTTCCAAATGCTTAAAATATTTCACGGGAACTTGTCTTGTCACTCTGATTAAATTCAATGTCCACTCAATTTTTACCTGGACATTGTCAGGTTGTTTGGTGTAAAAATCAAGAAAATAATTTTTATATGCTATTATTTGACGTACAAATTCCATATTGCAAAGTTAACTAACCAGACAACATTTTCCAAATATTTTATGTTTTTTCCTAAAACGGCATTTTCTTGACATTAGCGGTAACGTTTTAGCTATTAGCAGTGTGGGTTTTATTGCACCAATCTTACAACCTGCTCCGAGGTTTATTGTATGTTCATATTTTTCAATTTACTTCTGCACCCCGCATTGCTTATGAGCGCATGTTATACGCTGGCTTTGTCCGTTTGTAGTTCATTAATCCGTTTTTTATCCAAATAGTGAGTTGCATAGGCATTCTCAATATTTTTATCACCTGATTTACTGACAATTAATCTACGTTTTATCCCTTTGCCGTATTGGTTATATCCTGTCAGCGATTTTTCCAATTTTAAATCATTGGCAATTTTTTTAATTGTCCTGTTTATGGTGGAAAGTTTGCTCAAATTTATTTTACATGCTTTTTCTAAATACTCAATCTTTCCAAATCGCCAATCTTCGTAATCCTTTTTCGTCAGGTAATCAAGCTTGATAAGCATTTCTACAGCGCATACGTATCCTTTCTCATAAATCAGTGAGCTTGCTATTTTCTTGATTTTATTCTCTAATTCTTTATTATTCATTATCCTCAATTCTATTGAACTCCTCTATTTGTTCTGTAACCCACTCAATATACCTTTTTTGTTTAAAATCGAACCAAATTTGTCGGTATTCTCCTGAATTATCAATTTGCCATTTAAAGTTCCTGAATGGTTTTGATCTATTCAATGCATTAATCAACTTATTACGCAATAAATAGGATTGTCAATATTTTCTGCAAAATCAGCCATTGCCTCAAAAGAGTCTCTTGATGACATATTATCAAATTCCAAATAATCTCCCCGGTTCTCCTCTATTTCCTTTAGGTCTTCCTCCCATGGTTCCTCATCAGCCCCATTCCAACTATCAAAGTTCAGGATAGTTTTTATTTCTCCAGTCCATTTGTTATAAAAACATCTCATGTCAGAATCT